>JAEMTW010000090.1 GCA_016462095.1 Thermoleophilia bacterium | reverse complement strand
GTCTTGGGTGGCGGCTCGATCGAGCAGGAGACGCTCCATTTTGATCCCGTCGCCGGCACGCTCTCGTCGCTTCGTTCGAAAGAGCAGGCCCACGACTACCGCTACTTCCCCGAGCCCGACCTGCTGCCCGTCCACCAGACCGAGGCGGGGCTCGTCGAGCTCGGTAGCGATCTCCCTGAGTTGCCCGCGGCGCGCTTCGACCGCCTTGTTGCCGCTGGTCTGACGGAGCCCACGGCGCTCGCCTTGGCCGTCGACGCCGACCTCGCCCGCTATCTCGATGCCGTTGCTACTGACACCGGCGACCTCAAGACGTCGGCCAACTGGACGATGGGCGAGTTTTCCGCGCACCTCAATGGTGCGGGCCTCAGCGCGAATCAGAGTCCGGTCACCCCCGAGCGCCTCGCCGCCCTGATCGCCCTCGTCGTCGACGGCACGATCAACCAGACCGCAGCCAAGGAGGTCTTCGGAGTACTCGTCGAAGATCCCCAGGCAACCGCTGCCGGCGTCGTGGTCGACCGTAACTTGGCTCAAGTCGGAGGCGACGACGCCCTCGGCGAGATCATCGACGCCGTGCTGGCAGCCCACCCCGAAGAGGTCGAGGCCTTCAAGGGCGGCCGCGAGCAGGTGATCGGCTTCCTCGTCGGCCAGTGCATGAAGCAGAGCGGCGGCCGCGCCGACGCCAAGGCGTTGCAGGGTCTCCTGCGCGCGCGTCTCAACGGCTAGGGGTCCGGCCTCCAAAACCGAGGGTTGCAGGTTCGAGTCCTGCCGGCCCCGTGGCGATTGGTGACGGAATCAACTTTGCTTAGGGGTCAGACCCCAAAACAAAGTTGATTGCGTCACCGGACAGTAAATGCGCGGTGTGCCGGGGGGAGACGATACGATTCGCTCTCGACCGAGGGAGACAACCCCATGCAGTCCGACAAGATTTGGTTCGACGGAGAACTCATCGATTACGCCGATGCGAAGGTTCACGTCCTCACGCATGCGCTGCACTACGGCTCGGGCGTTTTCGAGGGCATCCGCGCGTACGAGACGGATCAGGGCACGGGCGTCTTTCACCTGACCGACCACTTGAATCGGCTCAAGCGCTCGGCTGCGCAGTACTACATGGAAATCCCCTATTCGACCGAGACACTCGCCGCCGCCGTGCACGAGACGATCAAGGTCAACAACTTGCCTTCCTGCTACATCCGCCCGCTGGTGTTCCGCGGCGCTGGCGAGATGGGCGTCAACCCGCTCAACTGCCCGGTCCACACGATGATCGCAGTCTGGAAGTGGGGAGCCTACCTCGGCGACGAGGCAATCGAGAACGGCATTCGCTGCATGATTTCGTCCTGGCGCCGCATCGGCCCGAACATGATTCCGGCTACCGCCAAGGCCTCGGGCCAGTACCTCAACTCGCAGCTCGCGAAGATGGAGGCGCTCAAGCATGGCTACGACGAGGCGATCCTCCTCAACGAGGCTGGCCTGGTTGCCGACGGCTCGGGCGAGAACGTCTTCGCGGTGATGAACGGCAAGCTCTACACCCCGCCGATTAGCGCCTCGTGCCTGCCAGGCATCACGCGCCATGCCGTGATGGAGATGGCTGCCACCATCGGCATCGAGACGGTCGAGCACGATTTGACGCGCGCCGAACTGTATTTCGCCGACGAGCTGTTCCTGACCGGCACGGCCGCCGAGGTGACCCCGGTTGCCTCGCTCGACGATCATCACATTGGCACGGGCCCGATCACGAAGCAGATCCAGAAGCTGTTCTTCGACACGGTCCACGGTCGTCACGAGCTGTCGAAGACCTACCTCGAGTTTCCCTCCTGAGGTGAGCGCCACCGGCGCACCAATCCCCCTCGCGCAGCCGGACATCGGTCCGCGCGAGGAAGAGCTCGTGCTCGAGGTGTTGCGCTCGGGCATGCTCTCGCTTGGTCCGATGGGGCCGCGCTTCGAGCGTGCCTTCGCCGACTGGGTCGGAGTCAAGTACGCGGCCGCAGTCTCGAGCGGCACCGCGGGTCTTCATCTCGGCCTCGTGCAGGCTGGCATCGGGCCTGGCGATGAGGTGATCACCTCGCCGTTCTCGTTCATCTCGTCTGCCAACTGCGTGCTGCACGCGGGAGCGGATGTGGCCTTCGCGGAAGTCGATCCGATCTCGTTCAACCTCGACCCAGCAGCGGTCGAGGCGGCGATCACACCTCGCACCAAGGCGATCGTGCCTGTGCACATCTTCGGGCTGCCCTGCAAGATCGAGGAGATTCGCTCGATCGCCGATCGACACGGTCTGGCGATTATCGAGGACGCTGCCGAGGCGCTCGGCGCCCAGCGTCAGGGGCAGATGATCGGTACGCACGGCTCGCCGACGATCTTCGCGTTCTATCCCAACAAGCAGATGACAACGGGCGAGGGTGGCATCGTCACGACCGATGACGAAGCGGTCTACGAGCGCATCTTGAGCCTGCGTAACCAAGGTCGTTCCGACGCCGGCGCCTGGCTCGAGCATGACCGCCTCGGTTGGAACTACCGCATGGATGACCTCTCGGCCGCCGTGGGGCTGGCTCAGGTCGAACGACTCGACGAGATCCTTAGCAAGCGGTCTGTCGTCGCGGAGCGCTACAACGTGCTGCTCGATGCGATCCCTGGCATCGAACTGCCGGCGGTAGTGCCGGGTGACACGCGCTCGTGGTTCGTCTACACCGTCCTGCTTGAGGAAGGCGTCGACCGGAATGCCGTGATCGAACTCCTCGCTGAACGCGGCGTCTCGTCCAAGCCATACCTGCCGTCGATCCATCTTCAACCGTTCTATCAGGCGCGCGGGCATCGACCCGGCGAGTTCCCAATCTGTGAGGGCATCTCGGCTCGCGCCCTGGCGCTGCCGTTCTTTGGCGCCCTCAGCGAGGAGCAGCAGCAGCGTGTCGCGGATGAGTTGGCAGCGGTGCTTACAAATCCGCCGGTGGTGTCCAGTACGGTTGGCTGATGGCCGGAGTCGTCGCAACGCCCGTCGTCGCCTATTCGACGACGACCAGTTGGATCGCAGCACCCGCGATTGGTGCGGGCGATTTTGCGTGGCTGGAGGTCGGTCGCAACGACGGCAATGTTCGGACGGTCGCTGCCTTTCGAGGTGATCGGCTGATCGTGCGCACAGCCGGCAAGAATGCGACCGTCGTCGACCAGCCGTGTGAGACGACACCGTGTAACGCCGTGCAGGCGCCCGTCACCGGTGCGACTGGTGCGTTCGCCTATGCCGTCGCATTCCCCGGAACGGGCGGCTACGTCGCCAGCGTGGGCGCCACTGGTGCCTCCAATCTGGTCGCGGAGGACACCACCGATCCGGCGGCGATCACCACGCCACATCTCGTTACCACTACTGGCTCGGCCGTCGTTTGGGCTGATAACAACGCGATCTTGATCGCACCCAATGTGGGTGGCACGGCGGCTATCTTGGTGGCGGCCGAGCAATCCGGAGGCGAGCTGACGTCCTTGTCTGCCGGCGCTGCGGGGATTGCCTGGTCGGCTCGAACGGCGGCCGGCGGAACCATGGTTGGCTTTCGCGCCGTCACAGGCGAAATCTCGATTCGCGCGCAGGAACCGACCGCCGCAACCGCGACGCTCTACTCGGTTGCCGTGGCTGACGATGGCACGATCGTTGCGAACCGGCGCACGCTCAGCAAGGGGTTACAGCAGCTGGCCGTCGTGGCCTACGCGCCCGACGGTACGAAGCGCACGCTGCTGAAGTCGGTGCCCTTCTCGAAGCAGGAAAGCTTCGAGGTGACACGCCCCTCCGTCGCGGGAGAACTCGTTGCAGTGCGTCGACGCGAGGGACAAGGTGGGACGCAGGATGCGCTCTGGGTTGTCAATTTGGCGACGGGCAAGAGCACCCGCGTGACTGCGGTTGAGCGGTCCACAGCTCGGCTCTCCGATCCTGCCTTTGGTGCTGGGCGCCTCGTCTGGGCGCGTACCGATCTGGCGGGCGGCCGACTCGTCAAGTCGCGCATCTACTCGGCCGCCGTACGCGGCTAGAGCGAGGCTGACGCGCTCGTCGTTGCTGCCACGGGTGGTCGTGCCAAGCGCGCTAGATCGGCGATACGTAGAGCGTAATCTTTGTGCCGAGTGGGACCTTGCTGCCGGCCGAAGGCTCAACGCTAAAGACACGATCGGCAGGACGAAGCAGGCCATCGGCATTGATCGCCTGCGGTACGAGTCCAACCTCAGCAAGACGCTGACTGGCCTCGTCCACGGTCAGGCCACTGATGTTCGGGACGATGGCGCCCGTGTAGGTACCGCTTGCAGAGATCGTGACGACCGAGCCGAGCGGTGCTGGCTTTCCGCTCGCTGGTTCTTGGTTGACGACAGAACCGATCGGTAGGCCATAGCCATCCTGCTGATCGAGGATGACGACGCGGAATTGGGCTGCCTCGAGACGGGCCACGGCGGCTTCCATCGAACTCGGCGCTGACGCGGAGGCGATGACGTCTGGTACAAGCACGCTCGGCACGCGTCGTGCGACGATCAGCGTGACGATGCTGCCCGTTTCGACAGCGGCAAGTGGGGATGGCGTCTGCACCACGACAGTGCCAGGGTCTTCTCCTGGCGCAGCGGGCCGATACTGGAACCGAATCTGAAGCCCGGAGCCCGTTGAGATTCGGATCGCCTTGCGCTTCGTGGCCGCCGTAAAATCGGGGACTGACACGAGGTTCGTTTCGCAGGGCCCGATCGTGCTTGGTGCTAACGCATTTGCCCACACGACCACGATTGCGTGCTTACACCCAGGTGGCACGCGCTGATTGGTTCGCGGGTCGATCGAGATCGAGGAGGATGGCTCGCCCACTGGAGCGTCCCAATCTTCGACAGGTAGACCACGCATGGCCGACTTCATGAACGTCGAAAACATGATTGCCGGATAGGTGCCGCCGTAGACGGGACCGCCGTTGAAGGCGCGCCGCATCGGCAAAGCGGGGTTTTCATGCCCGACCCAGGTCGCGGTTGCGCGCTGTGGCGTAAAGCCGACAAACCACGCGTCTTTGAAGTCCGAGGTGGTACCCGTCTTGCCGGCCACGGGACGACCAATCGCCGCGGCGGTACCTGAGCCCGCATCATCAGCAATGACACCCTTCATTGCGTCGATCGTTGCCAGCGCGTGGTCAACGGGAACGGCCTGAATGGAGATGGGTGTGTTGGTCAGGGTGGAGCCATCAGGAAACTCAATCCGTCTAATCGAGATCGGCTCCATTGACGGATCGGTGATGCCCGAGTCGGGCGAATGGAAGAGGACGGAGCCACCGACCCGCAGCCCACTGTTGGCAATCGTGGCGTAGGCGTGTGCCATTTCAAGTGGTGTCACGCCCACGTAGAGGCCGCCGAGACCGATGGCTGGTTGGCCCGCGTCGATCGGCGAGATGATGCCCAGCCGGTGGGCGACGTCGGCAATCACGGAGGGCTTAATCAGCATCGTCAGCTGTGCGAACACCGTGTTGTCAGACTCGATCAGCGCCTCGTGCAGGGTGAGGTCCTTGCCATAACTGTTCTCGTTGTTCGAGACGAACCAGAACTGGCCGCCGCCGAGATCAAAGAGCACCTTCTCGCTGCGGAAGGTGGTTGTCGGGCGAACACCCACTTGGAACGCTGCGAGTAAGTCGAAGGGTTTGAAGGCCGAGCCGGGCTGACGATGCGCATCGGCTGGGACGTTGAATTGGTGTTTGATTGAGTAGGGCTTGCCGCCGGCCATCGCCCGGACCTCGCCTGTTTTGGGGTCGATCGAGACGAGCGCGCCTTGTGGTCCACCTTTGCGGGGGAGCGTGTTCTTGAGTGTCTCCTCGGCGACGCGCTGTTCGTTCATGTCCAATGTGGTCATGACCTTCATGCCGCCACCGAAGGTCTGGCCGGTCCCAAACTTGTTGACGAGTTGCTCGGTGATGAACTGCACCCAGTACGGCAGCGTGGTGTCGAGTGGTTTGGGTTCGATGCGTGTGACTGGCAGGAGGCGGCGGCCCTTCTCGACGGCAACCGTGTCGGCGTCCAGGTAGCCCTGGGCACCCATCTGCTGCAGCACCACGTTGCGGCGGGCTAGCGCCGACTCTGGACTGGCAATCGGATCGTACGTCGAGGGCGATTTGAGGACGGCGGCCAAGAGTGCGGAGTCGGCCGGGTCGAGGTCGCGCGCGGACAAGCCGAAGTAGTACTTCGCGGCGCTCTCCACGCCGTAGGTGTTGTGCCCAAAGTAGACGGTGTTGAGGTACGCCGTCAGGATGCGATCCTTCGACCAGCGCTGTTCGAGTTGCCAGGCGAGGGAGGCCTCACGGACCTTGCGTTGCACGGTTTGCGTGTTCGTCAGGTAGGTGTTCTTGACGAGCTGCTGCGTGATCGTACTGGCGCCCTCGTTGGTCCCGGAGGCGAAGCGGTTGAAGAGCGCACGGGCAATACCGTTGGGGTCGACGCCATTGTGCTCGTAGAAGCGCTTGTCCTCCACAGAGACGACTGCGTTCTTCATGTCCTTGGAGATCTGGTTGCTTTGGACGATCACGCGCGACTCGCTCGAGCGGAGAATGGCGACGCGTCGTGGCGTGCCGGTCGTGCCCGTCACCCAGATTGAGCCGTCCTGCGCGAGATCTGTCGTGTTCCCATCGAACTGGCGGAGGTCTGGCAGGTTCGTGCTGATCGCGGTGATGAACCCGTAGCTCGCCGCCGAGACCAGCACGAGGCCGAGCAGGAACACGATCAGCGTCACGCGTAGCCAGCGCCAGCGACGTCGCCGCGGGTCCTCGTAGGGGCCTGTCGGCTCCGGTAACTCGAGGGCGAGGCGACCAGAGCGGCGGAGGAGGGATCTTCGTCGGGCCATAGGTGTAGGCACACTCACAGGAGCGCGCCTACGCATGGTATCCCGCACGCGCCCGGCCCGCGCGGTTATTCTCCGTATCTGGATGTCGGATCACCTTCGCCCACTGCTCCGTAATGCCGTCGATGTGCTGCCACAGGGCGCGCTCGAGAAGCGGCTGGCCGAGGCCGCCGAGGCTCAACGTCCGCTACGCGTCAAACTTGGGCTTGATCCAACCGCAGTCAGCGTGACGCTTGGTTGGTCGGTCGTCCTCTCGAAGTTGGCGGCTTTCCAGGAGGCCGGGCATTTGCCGGTCCTGATCGTCGGTGACTTTACGGCGCGGGTGGGCGACCCGAGCGGCAAGTCGAAGACGCGACCGATGTTGACGCCCGAGCGGATTGCCGCCAACGAGGCCGACTACCTCCGCCAGTTCTCGAAGATCCTCGACGTCGATCGCATCGAGATCCGCCACAAC
>JAEMTW010000089.1 GCA_016462095.1 Thermoleophilia bacterium | reverse complement strand
AAACGCTAACCGCGTCGCCTGCGGGCACGAGCGCTAGGTAGGGCTTCTGCAGCAACGTGGTGTTGCGTAAGCGTGGCTGCAAGGCACGAGCTTCGACGCTACCGGGCGTACAACGAGTGTTGGCGGAGCCGAGCCCGGAGGAGGCTCGACCCCGCCAATCAGTCGACGGCTAAGGAGAAGTGGGCTTAGCCGGCGAGCGCGGTTGGGTCCTGCGGCTGATCGCCGAGGATGACCGTGATGTTCTTGGTGTCGCCGTTACTGGTCTTGACGACGAGCTCGAGCTTGTCGCCCGGCTTGAGCGACGAGACGGCGGCCTGCAGATCCTTGACGCCTTCGACCTTGGAGCCGTTGGCCTCAATGATCACGTCCCCACCGACGGCGTACGATCGTCCCCCAATCGTGGTCTCACCTGTAGCACCCTTGAGGCCAGCCTTGGCAGCCGGGGACCCCGTTGTCACATTCGCGACCATGGCGCCATAGTCGGAGCCAATCTTGGTCTGCGAGGCGAGCGTCGGGTCGACATCCGAGAGCTGAACGCCGAGCCAGGCGTGCTGGGCCTTGCCGGTCGCCATGATGTCCGCGGTGACCTGCTTGACGAGGTTGATCGGAACGGCAAAGCCGATGCCAACGCTGCCCGAGTTAGCCTGACCGCCCGTATCGATCTGCGAGTTGATGCCAATCACTTGCCCGGACATGTCGAGCAACGGACCGCCCGAGTTGCCGTGGTTGATGGCAGCATCGGTCTGAATCGCGCCATTGATACTGAAGCCGTTGGGAGCCTGGATCGAACGTGCGACGGCCGAGATGATGCCGCTGGTGACGGTGCGGTCCTGACCGAACGGGTTGCCGATCGCCACGACTCCACTGCCAACCTTCAGGCCGGCAGAGTCGCCGAGTGGGATCACGGTCAGTGCCGAACTTGGCACGTCGACCTTCAAAACGGCGACGTCGGTGGCATTGTCGACACCAATCACCTTGGCGACGACCTTCTCGTTGTTCGAGAAGGAGACGGTGATCTCGCCCTGCGCGCCGTCAACGACGTGCGCGTTCGTGAGGATATGGCCTTCGCTGTCGATCACGAAACCGGAGCCGAGGCCACTGGAGTGCTCGACGCGGACGACGCCATTGCCGTACTGCTTATACATCTGTTCGATCGTCATGCCGCCCGTCGAGGCAACCGGCATCACGTTACCGGAATCGCTGCTGTTCGCCGGGTTCGCAACTTGGCGAACGATCGTGGTCGTGCCACCACCATCCTGATTGATGACGAGCGCTGTGCCGCCGGCAGCCAAGCCTGCCGAGAGCAGCGAGGCGATCAGCACGGTTACAACGAGGCGCGAGCCGCGCTGCTTCTGGTTTTCGGCAGCGGGCGGAGGGGTGGTCGGGTAATTGGTGGGAGTCCAGTTCTCGTTCATAGACAAGTTGTATCGGTGGTTTATGAAGTGTGGTTGGGGATTTGTGTTGCGTCTCTGTTAAGGCGCAGGGACACAGATTGGATAGATGCGGGTACCGTGTGCCAGTGCGCATGGCTCGTATCTACCTTTTGGTCTTCGCGGCGGGCTTTTCGTCGCTGGGCGTGGAACTGACTGCGGCGCGTCTGTTGGCACCGTTTTTCGGCACCTCGACGCTGGTTTGGGCCAACGTGATTGGACTCACCCTGCTGTACCTCTCGGTGGGCTATTGGCTGGGTGGGCGGATTGCTGATCGGTGGCCGACCCCGCGCGTGTTGGGGAGTGTCGTGCTGCTTGCGGCGGCTTCGGTGGCGGTGCTGCCATTTGCCACCCGTCCGCTACTGACGCTCGCGACTGAGGCCTTTGCAGATATTTCGGCCGGTGTCCTGATTGGCTCGTTCGTGGCGGTCCTGCTTGCTTTTGCCGTGCCGATTACGGCGCTTGGTGCCGTGGCGCCGTGGGCAATTCGCCTGTCGGTGACGGCGGTCGAAGAGGCTGGTCGTATCTCTGGCCGTCTCTATGCGCTTTCCACAGTCGGCTCGCTGCTCGGGACGTTCGTCTCGGTGCTCGTGCTGGTGCCGTGGATCGGGACGCGGCGAACGCTGCTGGTCTTCGCCTTGATTCTGGCCGCCGCCGCGCTGCCGTTGCTGCCGCGGGCCACGCTGATTGTGCCGGCTGCAATTGCGCTGCTGCTGCTGGTACCCGAGCAGGGCGTCAAGGCGGCCCCGGGCGACCAGATTGTCTGGGAGGGCGAGTCTGCCTACCAGTTCGTGCAGGTCGTCGATGACGAGCAGGGCGAGCGCGTTTTGCGTCTCAACGAGGGCTGGGCAACACACTCCATCAAGGTCGGTCCCTCGGGATTGGTGGGCGGGTACTGGGATCGTGCGGCCTGTTTGCCGGCAGCAATTGGCCGACCGCGCGACGGCCGCTTAGCGGTGCTTGGCAATGCGGGTGGCACGACGGCGGTGCAGTACGCGCGTTTCTGGCCGACGTGGCGCGTCGATGGGGTCGAGATCGATCCGACGGTGACCGAGGTGGGGTATCGCTTTCTTGGCATGAGCGAGGCGCGGTTGACGGTGCACGAGGCGGATGCGCGCCCGTGGCTGGAGGCGTCAGACGATCGCTTTGACGGCATCATTGTTGATGCGTACCACCAGCCGTACATCCCCTTTCATCTCGTCACGAAGGAGTTTTTCGAGCTCGTTCGCAATCGGCTTAATCCGGGCGGTGCAGTGACGATCAATGTGGGTTCGCCACCGGGGTACAGCGAGGCGCTGGACCGGATCGCGCAGACGATGGCAACGGCCTTTCCCGTTGTTGTGCAATCGCAGGTCAACGACTTCAACACGATCGTGACGGGGTATCGAGACAGCGGGACAGCCGACGGCGCGGTTGCACGACTTGCTGCGGCGCCTGCGCCCCTGACCACTATTTGCCAGCAGGTTGGGCGCAACGAGGTACGCATCATGCCCACGTCGAATCCGTTGACGGATGACCATGCACCGGTCGAGTGGCTGACCGACTCGGCGCTGTTTGCCTATCTCCGCGATGGAGCGCCAGGAGCCAAGTAGCCTCAGCCGCTCGCGACAAAAGGGTCTGACCCCTCTGTCGCATCGTGCGGCCGTTTGCGTGATTAATACCCGCGAGATGGGGAATATTTGGGTACCCTCATTCGTCTACCCTAATAGCGCTAGTCTTTGTCTCTACAGCGAGCGAAGAGTTAATGCCTAGTCGGCACACTCGCGACTCGTCCGAACGAACCATTCCTCAGGAGCATCCGTGCCCGATCTCGTCATTCGCAACCTGCACGCCAACATCACCGGAACTGACACAGAGCTCCTGAAGGGGATCGATCTGCAGATGTCGAAGGGTGAAATCCACGCGATCATGGGTCCGAATGGTTCGGGCAAGTCGACACTCAGCCACGTGTTGATGGGTCATCCTGGCTACGAAGTGACCGAGGGCGAAGTCTTGTTCGAGGGCCAGAACCTGCTCGACCTGGCAGCCGACCAGCGCTCACGCGCAGGGTTGTTCCTCTCCTTCCAGTATCCCTTTGCCGTGCCGGGCGTGACGGTTGCGAACTTCATTCGCATGGCAGTCAACGCGCACCGCAAGGGCGGACCCGACGGTGTCGACAACCCGGTTCGCATCCCCGAGTTTCGCAAGCAGATCCAAGAGGCGATGGAGTTGCTCGAGATCGACAAGTCGATGGCCTCGCGTTCGCTCAACGACGGGTTCTCCGGCGGCGAGAAGAAGCGCTTTGAGATCCTGCAGATGGCAATGCTGCAGCCCAAGATCGCGATCCTCGACGAGACCGACTCTGGCCTCGACATCGACGCGCTCCGCATCGTCTCCGACGGCATCAATCGCCTTGTCGGACCCAACATGGGCACGCTCATCATCACGCACTATCAGCGCATTCTCGATTACGTTAAGCCCGATCAGATCCACGTACTGATGGACGGCCGCATTGTTCGTTCTGGCGGCGCAGAGCTTGCCCATGAGCTGGAGACCTCCGGCTATGCGGATATCGCGAAGGAAGTGGTCAGCTAATGGCTCCCGAAACTGCCGACGTCGATCTAGGCGAATACAAATGGGGTTTCCACGACGAGGAGAACCCGGTCATCAAGATCGAGCGCGGCCTCAATGAGGACGTGATTCGTCAGATCTCCGCCCACAAGGGTGAGCCCAAGTGGATGCTTGACTTCCGTCTCGACGCCTACGAGATCTTCCTCTCGAAGCCAATGCCTAACTGGGGCGCCGACCTCAGCGGTATCGATTTCGACAACATTTTCTACTACCTCAAGCCTGCCGAGAGCAATGCGCGCTCGTGGGACGACGTGCCCGAAACGATCAAGAACACCTTCGAGCGCCTCGGCATTCCGGAAGCGGAGAGAAAGTTCCTCGCCGGCGTTGGTGCCCAGTACGAGTCTGAGGTCATCTATCACTCGTTGAAGAAGGAGCTCGAGGATCAGGGCATTCTGTTCCTCGATACCGGCCAAGCATTGCTTGAGCACGAGGATCTCTTCCGCGAGCACTTTGCCTCGATCATTCCGTCCGCTGACAACAAGTTCTCGGCGCTCAACTCGGCCGTCTGGTCGGGTGGCTCGTTTATCTACGTCCCACCGGGCGTCAGGATCGAGCAGCCGCTGCAGGCCTATTTCCGCATCAATGCAGAGAACATGGGCCAGTTCGAGCGCACGCTGATCATCGTCGACGAGGGTGCCTACGTGCACTACGTCGAAGGCTGCACCGCGCCGACCTACTCGTCGGACTCGCTGCACTCGGCCGTCGTCGAGATCCTCGTCAAGAAGGGCGGCCGCTGCCGCTACACGACGATTCAGAACTGGTCGAACAACGTCTATAACCTCGTCACCAAGCGCGCCGTGGCCGAGGAAGACGCGACGATGGAGTGGGTCGACGGCAACCTCGGCTCGAAGGTGACGATGAAGTACCCCGCCGTAATCCTCAAAGGCGAGCGTGCCCACGGCGAGATCCTCTCGATCGCGTTCGCGGGCGAAGGTCAGCATCAAGATGCCGGCGGCAAAGTCACCCACGTCGCCCCGAACACGACCAGCGTGATCACGTCGAAGTCGATCTCGAAGGACGGCGGTCGTTCCTCGTACCGCGGTCTCTTGCGGGTCAACAAGGACGCCGAGGGTTCGAAGTCGAAGGTCGTCTGCGACGCGTTGATCATCGATCCCGAGTCGCGCACCGACACCTATCCGTACATCAACATCATGGCCGACCAGGTCGACATTGGGCACGAGGCCACCGTCTCGAAGCTCGGTGAAGAGCAGATCTACTACCTGATGAGCCGTGGTCTGTCCGAGGCCGAAGCGTCGGCGTTGATTGTGGCGGGCTTCGTCGAGCCGATCACGAAGGAGTTGCCGCTCGAGTACGCCGTCGAGCTGAATCGCCTGATTCAGCTGCAGATGGAAGGCTCGGTCGGATGACCGCATGGCTCGACGAGCGTCGCCAGCAGGCGGCCGAGAGCAATGAGGTGTTGTCGGTGCCGTCCTTGTCGGACGAGCACTGGCGCTTCACGTCACTGCGCGGCATCGACTTCGCGACGTATGCCGCGACGGTCGACGCTGTGCCGGGCGAGCCGCAGGGCGCGATCTTGGCTGAGGGCGAGCATGCCGGCCGGATCGTGATGCGCGATGGTGGCGTCGTTCTGGACGAGTTTAGTCCCGAGGTTGCTGCGCAGGGTGTGGTCTTTGGCAGCCTCAAGCGACTGGCCGAGGAGCACAGCGACCTCGTGGAGCCCGTGTTGGGAACGATTGTTGGTTATGACGAGAAGTTTGCAGCCGAGAATGGTGCACTTTGGACGGACGGTCTGCTGTTGCACGTGCCGGCTGGAGTCAAGGTTGCTCTGCCGTTCCACGCGGCCTACGAGATTGCCACGGCGGGCGCTGCCCAGCAGTGGCGGGTAATCATCTCGCTCGGCGAGGGTGCCGAAGCAACGCTGGTCGAGGAGCACCTCAAGGGCGAGCCGGGCTATGCCAATGGTGTCGCCGAGCTCGTGGTTGCGGAGTCTGCGCACCTCACGTACGTCGTGGTGCAAGATCGCAACAATGCCTCGCTGCACTTCGCTGCCCATCGTGCCGAAGTTGCCAAGGACGCCACGCTCGAGTGGGCGGCCTGTTCGACAGGCTCGAAGACGGGCAAGACGCGCATGGAGACACGCCTGACGGGCGAAGGCTCGACGGGTCGCTTGAGCGCGGTCTATGTCGTCGACGGCAAGCGCCATCTCGACCTCGACACGACGCAAGAACACGATGCGCCTAACGCGGTCTCCGATCTGGCCTTCAAGGGCGTGCTGCTCGACGACGCGCGGTCGGTCTGGCGCGGTGTGATTCGCGTCGCCGAGGGTGCCCACGGCACCGACGCCTACCAGGAGAACCGCAATCTGCTGCTCTCGCCGAAGGCACGCGCCGACAGCATTCCTGGTCTCGAGATCGACACCAACGATGTCCGCTGCACGCACGGGGCAACGGCTGGACCGGTCGATCCGATGCTCAGGTTCTATCTGATGAGCCGCGGCATCCCCGCGGTCGAGGCCGAGCGCATGATCGTCGAGGGCTTCCTCGAGGACGCCCTCGAGCGCATCCCGGACGAGCGCATCCGCACCGCCCTGACCACTGCGGTCATGCGGCGCATCCCGATCTTCTAGGTCGAACGGCGATCAGCTTCCTATTGGGGTCAGACCCTTTTAGGAAGCTAGGGGCCTGTTGAGTTGCGTGGTTGGCAGATCCAGCTTCCTATTGGGGTCAGACCCTTTTAGGAAGTTAGAAGCCTGTTGAGTTGCGTGGTTAGCTGATCCGACTTCCTAAAAGGGTCTGACCCCAATAGGAAGCTGATCGCCAGCGTCAGCGGTCGTCAAGCACGAGCAGCTGGTGCCAGACGCCGAGATAGGCGTCGTGATGATCGCGGTCGTCGATCGCGTTCTTAAAGTTCGGGTACGTGACTTCGGCGAGCAGCGTCACGAGCGCCTCGGCCCACTGGGCACGTGTTGCCTCGATTCGCCAGGCGTAATCGGCGTCAAGGAGGTTGATCGGGGTGGCTGGGACCAGGTCGGCCAGCGCCACGATGTCCTGCTTACAGCGCGCACGGATTAGCAGGATGTTGTCGTCTTCGCGGTGTTCGACGACGGAGAAAAAACCGCGTGTAGTCATGAGCCACATGGAAGAGAGTCGGCCAGGCGGCGCCGTGGCTTACGCGCAGTTGGAGATCAGCTTCCTAATGGGGTCAGACCCTTTTAGGAAGTTAGAAGCCTGTTGGGTTGCTTGGTTGGCAGATCCAGCTTCCTATTGGGGTCAGACCCTTTTAGGAAGTTAGAAGC
>JAEMTW010000276.1 GCA_016462095.1 Thermoleophilia bacterium | reverse complement strand
GGTTTCGTACCGATCTGGCGGTCGACGAATCCGGTATGCCCGCTGGCAATCCGCAGATCGTCGCCAAGGAAGCACTCGACGACCAGGGCGCCGAGATCGGCATCCTGACCGCCGACGATGCACTCAGCGTCGGTCTGATGGCCAACCCGTACCGGGCGGCAACCGTCGCTCGTGCCCACAACGATTGGTTCCGCGAGATCTGGTTTCCCGCCGACGACCGCTTCCGTGGCTCGATCATCGTACCGACCCAAGATCCCGTCGCCGCCGTTGCCGAGATCGAGCGTTGTGCTGCCGATCCGCGCTTCGTCCAGGTGCTGCTGCCGGGCGGTAGCGAGCGCCCCTACGGCGATCCGCGCTACCTCCCAATCCTCGAGGCCGCAGCCGCTCACGGCCTCGCCGTTGCCGTGCACTCCGGCATGGAGGGCATGGGCGCGGCACATCAGGCAAGTGGTGCTGGCACGCCAACCTTCTACATCGAGTGGCACACGATCGGGTCGGCCTGTTCGATCATGGCGCACCTCGTTTCGCTGATCGTCCACGGTACGTTCAAGCGCGTGCCCGACCTCAAGGTGCTGATGGTCGAAAGCGGCGTCGCCTGGCTGCCCGGCATGATGTGGCGCCTCGACATGAACTGGCGTGGCCTGCGCGACGACACGCCATGGGTCGATCGCCTGCCGAGCGAAATCATGCAGGAAAACATCCGGTTCGGCACACAACCGCTCGAGCACACCGACGGCAACGACGAGCTGCTGATGCAGATGCTGGCTGCCGTTGGCGCGCCCGACATCCTCTGTTACGCCTCCGACTATCCGCACTGGGACGGCGACGAGCCTGGCTATTTCGAGCGTCGCCTGCCAGAGTCGTGGCGCCAAGGCGTGATGCACGACAACGCCGTCAAGTTCTACGGCAACCGTCTCAACCTGCCCGTCGCAAAATGAGCGAGTGGCACGACATCGCGGCCGAGAGCGACGTGGTCGAGGGCACTCCGACGATCGCCCGCATCGGCGGTCGTGAGATCGGCGTCCTGCGCGATCCTCGCACCAACGGACTCGTCGCGATTCGCAATCGTTGCCCTCACTCTGGCGCGCAGCTCTGTCTCGGTACGCTCGAGCAGCGCGTCGAAGGCGAGGCCGGCGGCCACTACGAGCTCGTCGACCGCACGGTCATCGTCTGCCCGTGGCACGGCTGGGAGTTCGATGCCACCTCCGGGCAGTGCCCCGAGGACAAAAACATGCGCGCCGCGGTCTACCCGGTCAAGGTCGAGGCCGGCCGCGTGCTCGTGCAGGCCTAGGCTCTCCGGATGGCCGCTGTTGAGATCGTCACCGAGTTTCCGCATGTCTCGACAATCCGCACGCCCGTCTGGATCCCCATGGCAGACGGCACGCAGCTGCACGCCAAGCTCTGGCTGCCCGAAGATGCCGACGACAACCCCGTCCCCGCCGTCATCGAATATGGCCCCTACCGACTGACCGACGGCACGGTCGCGAGCGACGAGCAAGAGATGCGCTGGTTCGCCGGGCACGGCTATGCCGGCATCCGCATCGACATCCGCGGCACAGGCGAATCCGACGGGCTCTGCCCCGACGAGTACACCGAGCAGGAGACGCTCGACGGCGTCGAAGCGATCGCCTGGATTGCCGCCCAGCCGTGGTGCACCGGTGCGGTCGGAATGCTGGGCTACTCGTGGACCGGGTTCAACGGACTGCAAATTGCAGCGCGACGCCCGCCCGCTCTGAAGGCGATCGCCACGGGGTACTCAACCGACGACCGCTACGCCGACGACGTCCACTACCGCGGCGGCCTGATCGACGCGATGGACATGTTGCACTGGTCTGTCTGCATGCACGGCTGGCAGGCGCGACCGCCCGTCCCGGCCATCTATGGCGAAGGGTGGCGAGAGGCATGGCTCGAGCGGATGGAGCTCGAGCCATGGATCGCACATTGGATGGCACACCAGCGCCGCGACGACTACTGGCGCCACGGCTCGGCCTGCGAGGACTTCGACAAGATCGAAACGCCAATCCTCTGCGTGGCCG
>JAEMTW010000275.1 GCA_016462095.1 Thermoleophilia bacterium | reverse complement strand
ATGGTGCAGCAAACCCGTATCTGATTGCGGCGACCATTCTGGCCGCCGGTCTTGACGGCATTGAACGCAAGCTCAAGTCCCCTAAGCCCGTGGTTGGCAATTTCTTTGCGGGGCCGGCGGCAGCGATGGGTGCGCAGTTGCCCACCTCGCTGGGCGCAGCACTCGATGCGCTCGAGGCCGACACACGTCTCGTCAAGCTGGTGGGCCCCGCGCTGATCGAGACGTTCCTGTCGATCAAGCGCTACGAGCTTGGCCGCTGGGAGGCGCAACAGAACCGCCTCACTGCGTGGGAGCTCGAGGAGTACGCCGAGGCGCTCTAGGCGGTTCAGCTTCCTAATGGGGTCAGACCCTTTTAGGAAGTCGGATCAACTAACCAAGCAACCCAGCGGCTTCTGATTTCCTAAAAGGGTCTGACCCCATTAGGAAGCTGAACCACAGGGACCGGCCTGCGCGGCGTCGGCCTCGGCCTCAGAGAAGCCAGCCTCGAGCAGAATCTCGCGCGTGTGCTCACCGAGCAGCGGTGGGTGTAAGGGTGAGGTCAGATGGTCGCCGTTGAAGGCAATCGGCGAACGTAACGTGTGGATCGTTCCGGCGGTCGGGTGCTGATGCGGTTGAAGCGCGTAGGGAGCATTAGCGATCGCCTCAGTGATGGTGCGCACGGGCCCGCTCGGAACGTCGCGTTCGGCGAGCGCGGCCAAGAGCTCGTCTGCCGCCCACGAGCGCGTCGCGTCTGCCAGCAGTGGCACGAGCACGCCGCGATGTTCGACGCGGCTCGGGTTCGTGGCGAAGCGAGCGTCGGTCCCGAGTTCCGTCAAGCCGATCACATCGCAGAACGCGCGAAACTGTCCGTCCGTGCCGACAGCCACCACGATGTGAGCCGACGTCGTCGGAAACGTCTCGTACGGGACGATCGAGGGATGGGCGTTGCCGAGGCGCTCGGGAGTGATGCCAGCGATCGACGCCTCGGTCCCGCGATTGGCCAGCCAGGCCAGTTGCGCATCGAGCAGGGAGACCTGCACGCGTTGCCCTTCGGCGCCACCCCGCACAGCGTAGAGCGCGGCCAAGATCCCATTGGTGGCAAACATGCCGGAGGTCAGGTCGGCAATCGCGACGCCGACTTTCATCGGTGGACCGTCCCCAGCGCCCGTGACACTCATGATCCCACCTTCGGCTTGGATCGCGAAGTCGAACCCCGCGAGGGCAGCCTCGGGGCTGTCGTGGGGATAGCCACTGATGGAGCAGTAGACGAGCTTTGGATTGTCGGCCCGCAAGGCGTCGAAACCGAGGCCGAGTCGATCGGCGCCTCCCGGAATGAAGTTCTCGATCACGACGTCACAAGTGGCGGCAAGACGGCGCGTCACGGCGATGCCTTCTGGATCGCGGAAGTCGACGGTGATCGAGCGCTTGCCGCGATTCGTCGACATGTAATACGTGGCTTCGCCGCCTGCCCAGGGAGGGCCCCAGGCGCGCGTGATGTCCCCGCCATCGGGGCGCTCCACCTTGATGATCTCGGCGCCAAGATCGGCCAAGATCATCGCGCAGTACGGCCCAGCCAAGACTCGCGAGAGGTCGAGGACACGAACGCCGGCGAGCGGGCCGTCAACTGGGGCCGCGATCGTCATCTCAGCCGTTGAGCGTCTTGACGATCAGCTCAAGATGTTCGCCGGGCTTGACCTTGTGCAGCACGTGTTCGAGCTTGCCCGTCGGGCCGATGATGAACGTCGAGCGTTCGACGCCCATGTACTTCTTGCCGTACATCGACTTCTCAACCCAGACGCCATAGGCCTCGGCCACGGCGTGTCCCTCATCGGCAAGCAGGGGATAGGGTAGGTCGTATTTGGCTCGAAACTTGGCATGGCTGGCCGGCGAATCGGGTGAGATCCCAAACAGCGTCACGTCGAGAGCCTCCACGTCTGGCCAACCGTCGCGGAGAGCGCAGGCCTGTGTCGTGCAGCCGGGCGTGTCGTCCTTGGGATAGAAGTAGAGAACGACACGACTTCCACCGAGTGTGCTCAGCACGACGTCCTCGCCCAGATCGTTTTTGAGGGTGAAAGCG
>JAEMTW010000274.1 GCA_016462095.1 Thermoleophilia bacterium | reverse complement strand
CGAGCTAGCTCGTCAGCCAATGTCCAGATCGGGTCTGACCCCTTCTGGACATTGGCGGCGGCCAGAACGTTCACGCGCCCCAGACCGGCGATGTCGTCAAAGCATCGACGCTGGCCGACCGCTCCGACGCTGATGGCGCCGTCCGCGTCGGCTAGACCCGACCTAAGCGCACGCGGCTACTTCTTCAAGATCAGCGTCGTCAGGACGACGTTCTTGACCTTATTGCCAGCCCAGTCCTTGGCATCGGCGCGGATCGAATAGCGCCCAGCCTTAGTCGGCAGGTTCAGTTTGATGCGGCTGGCTCCGGACGAGACGCTGATTACGACCGGTCCAACCCCGGCCGACTTGCCCTGCTTCGTGAAGAAGCGCAGCGTGAGTGTGACGGGCTTATCTCGCACAATTCGCAGCTTGATGAAGGGCTTCTGTCGCTTGAACTTCTTCAGCTTGAGTGGCTTTGGCGGCTCTGCCGGTCCAGCGATGACCGGTGGGGTCGTCAGATCGGCCGTAAATTTGTTGCCCATGTCGGTAAACGCGGGGTCGCCGGTGATCTGGCCGAGCTCCTTGAGTTGCGTGGCCATCAGCGTCATGTACTTGACGGGTGCATCCTCGCCGATTGCGTAGCGTCCCCAGCCGCCCGTGTCGTACGTCGGTAGCACAGCTTTTGTCGTAGCGACACCGCGACTAAAGGCGTCTGCGAAGCCATCGTCGCCCGTCGCGTCCGCCAGGTCGTTCATTGAGAGGACGGCTTGCATGTGCCCATTGAGGACCCGGTAGGAGGGGGCGAAGACGTAGAGCGGGAACCACAGCCCATTGTTCTCAACGGTGATTGCATCGCCCAGGGCACCGTTGCCAAAGCGCATCGCCGAATCGAGGAACGTGTCGTCGCCTGTGCGGTTCCACGCGCTCAGGCCCGCGGAGGCGGCGACACCCTCCGCCATCGCGCTCTGCCAGTTCGGAGCATGGCCCATCCACGAGAACAGGTACGGGAGCGTGTAGCTCTCGCCGTCCGTCAGCACGATCTTCTGCGCGCTCGTCATCGCTGCACCAACGCCACCCTCCGAGACGATGCCTTGGCCTGGCTCGAGAATCGCGAAATAGGTGCCGAGTGGCTGAATCCGCAAGCCCTGTCCCCTATAGCTCTCGTAGACGACGCCGTCGATGCGGATGCGGGTCCCCGTGGACGGCAACGCGTGGCTCGCAAGGTAGGTGACGTTGCTCTGCAGCTCGAGAAAGACGATCCGAGCGAGCGCGGGGCTGAACGCCGCCTGATTACCAATTTGCGTCGCGCTCTTGATGATCGCCTTGAGCGCCACTGCGCGAGAGCCGCCTAGGTCCGTGGCTAGCGTACGCGCGTCGGCGAGCGTCTTGAGGTCGGCGGAGCGATCGTCGGCGGGGACGCTTACGCGCGCCAGCGATTGTGCGAGCGTCCCCGCCGAGGCCGAGCCAACGCACAGCAGCAGGCCGACAATCGCGGCGAGTGAGACGATCACACGAATACGCACACCCCTCAGGCTATCACTGGGTTCCGAGAGCCGGAACGCCGTTACTGCATCGAGACGGTGGCGTCGCCGGCCTGCTCTGCCGACGGGGCGCCGGCGCCGTCGGGGCCGTTCGCGGAGGGTGCGAAGACCTCGAGCGTACCCTTACCGGTGCCGAGGAAGAAGCCCTGCACTTCGGCTGTGGCACCTGGATCGAGCCCCTGCACGATGGCGAGTCCCGCGCTGGTGATGGACGTGCCGTCGCGGAGGATCGCCTGGACGATGACCTGCTCCTGGCGCACGTCAGTGGTGTTCACGACCGACGCCGTCCATGTGGTGCCGAACGACGGGTCTTCCGTCACGAGTGCGTTCTCGACCTTCAGCCCGGGCAGCAACTGCGCGGTAACAGGGACGCCGGCCACCGTCACCCGGGCCTCGACGGGCGTCCCGGTAATCGCAATCTGGTCGTTGACGTAGAGGGCCGTCCCGCCCTCGACGAGCGACGGAAAGTGAATCAGGGTGGGGTCGGCACCGGGCACGTTGTTCGTGCCGCCCTCGGCTCCCCCGGCGTCGCGCAGCG
>JAEMTW010000273.1 GCA_016462095.1 Thermoleophilia bacterium | reverse complement strand
GCCATCGGCGTGTCGTAAAGCGTCAACGTTGGATAGGGCTCGAGGAGCAGCGCCATGCTATCCATGAGCTTTCCGCACGTCAATTGGAGTGAGCCATCCTCGAGCTCCGTGAAGGAAGTCCCGCAGAAGTCAGAGCCAGCCTCATTGACGGTGGCCGACGCGGTGTAGCGGGACGACCACTTGCCGTAGAAGTCATCCCAGGCGACGTCGTCCTCGCAGTACGTCCAGTAGTCGTCGACATAGACGCCGATGACGAAGATCTTGTCGCCCGTGAAGGCGCCCAACTGCTTGATGAAGACTTTTCGATCGACGATGGACTGCACGAACCCCTCACCGAGCAGGAAGGCGTCGCAGTCGGCGGCCCACACGCGGCCGGCGTCGCGCAACCCAGGGACGTTGCCGGTGATCTCGAACCAGTTGCGTGTTCCGTCCTTGCCAACCGCAGGGCAGCCGAACTTGTCCCACCCAGCAGGTATGGGGGCCCACAGGGAGCGACCGCCTTCCTCGGGAGTAAGTTTCTTCCCCTCGAAGTAGGCACCCTTTACGTCCAAGCCGCGGCGTTTGCCCTTGCGCGGTCGTCCGAGCGTCGCGTTCGCGATGAAGCGGATCGAAGACCCGTCCACCGCGCCGGAGTAGGTTTCCGTTACGAAGGCCGAGTCTGGATGCTTCCCGACATCGGCCGCGGTCACCCGGAATTTGCGGCGCAGCACTTTCCCATCGGCGTCATGCTTGATCACGCACGGCGTAACGAGGTTGAGGACCTCGTGCTGCCCGGGGAAGCGCGCACGGGCCGCCTTGAACTCGGCGCCCGTGCGGAGGGTCATCGCTTTTTTCTTGAACGCGTACTCGAGTTCTGCGCGCACCGCGGGCTCCCACTCGCTGTAGTCGTGGAGACGTTGAAGGGCGGCCACGCTTCGGTATTCGGTGGCGCCGATTCCGAACACCGTCGGCTGCCCAAAAACTGCACATCCCGACCGCGCCGCGTAGTCAAAGACGACATCGTCGTCCCCCGCGGCCTCATCAAGTACTGGAGGCAGAGATGCTACCACGAGCTGTGCAGCATCAACCGATCGCGGGGAGAGGTCGCGGTCACACTCGACGGCTCGTGAGCCAGAGCGAGCAAACGACAGGTACTTGTGGATACCATAGCCGTGCGCAGCTAGCTCATCAATAGGGCCACCCCCGACCTGCGGCGGTGAGTCGGAGCCCTCGCTGAGCTTCTCGAGGGCGAGGTTCATCGCCATGCTGGTGTCATGCGGCCCTAGAGCATGCGCCCGCGCATGAAGCTGCCACGTGCGGATCTCGTGGCGCCCCGCTCTCTTCGAACTGCCGGAATCGTCGAAGACGGGGGAGCTGCTCCGTGACATCGGACGTCTGGCTGGAAAACTCCGTTGCGAGCTCGCCAATGGTCATCGGGACCTCGCTGACGGATCGGGATGGGAGCAGCGCCCGCACGGCGAGGACAGCCCGGTGCACGGCGAGAGGCAGGCTGGGTATCGCCGAGAGCGCCAGCAGTCGAAGGTGCCCGTGCTTGAAGTCGTACTGTGCGTCGTTGGCCATGTGCGCCCCAGGGTTTCGCGCTTTGTACTCGCCGACGGTCGTTGCACTGCTGTACTTGGCGTATCGCTCTCCGCTGAGGTTCGACTTCTTGTGGGCCTTGTCGAAGTAGAGCGGGGTGTCCAAGTCCACCTTGCTCAGCCACTTTCTCGTACCCACCGGCGCGAGCGGGGCCGATCGGATGGGTTGTGCAGGAGGCACGGCGCTTGTGCTGGCGGCTGGGACCTGCGCCGACTGCCCCCCCCGGGGATCCAGCGTGCCAGCCGGTCGCGAGGTGGGGGACGGGCACGTGACCGGGGGGTCGCGCCGGAGGAAAGCGAAGTCCCGCTCATGACTCTGCTTCCGGACGACTCACTGGAGGCTTGAGTCCCGGGAGCGAGCGTCGCTGGGGTGGTCGGCGAAAACGAGGTTCTAGTCGACGACCCCGACCCGCTGTCCTTGTGTTCACCACCTCTCGGTCGGCGCTGGCCTGCACGCAGTGATTTTGCGCGCTCCACCAGGATCAGG
>JAEMTW010000088.1 GCA_016462095.1 Thermoleophilia bacterium | reverse complement strand
GAACAGCATCATGCCCGCCACCGCTCCGACATCGACTGGGCGATCCGCAACGTCGAGTGGCAGGCTCATCGTCAACGTAAACATGGCGCCATTTGCCATGCCAGCGAAGAGCACCCAGGCGATCGCTCCAGCCGGCACGGTGGCCAACAGCAGCGTCGCGATCACCATCGTCGAGGCTGCGACGAGCAAGCCACGGCGGCGCGAGATGCGCTCGCCAATCAGGCCGACGGCAATCGTTGCGGGGACGGTACCGATGTTGAAGATCGCGGCCAGCCAACCGGTTGAGGCCTGTGAGTAGCCGAGCTCGACGTAGGCTGCCGGCAGCCACGCCGTGAGGCCGTAATAGATGACACCCATCAGGGCGAACATCGCGACGAAGACCCAGACCAACCGACTCTTGAGGGGAAAGCGTGGAAAGACACCTGGTGGTCGCTCGTGACGAGACGAGCGAGTCAGTAGCACCCAGCCGGTGGCGGCGAGGGCGCTGGCGAGCGAGAAGATCAGCAGGGTTGCGCGCCAGCCACCCAGCGAGTCTGCGATCGGCACGGCCAGCACGGCTGCAAACGCAGAGCCAACCTGGATCCCTGCGGTGTAGACGCTGGTCAGCAGCAGCGGGTGGTCGGCGAAGCGCTCTTTGACGGCCACGACCATCAGCGCATTGCCAAGCCCCATGCCGGCACCGAGCACAAACGTGCAGAGCAGGATGCCTGTTGTGCCGTCCATCGCCACGCGGAGCACGCCGGCCGTCGCGATCAGCACCACTGCCACCGTGACGGCCTGCACGGCACCAATCCGACCAGCGAGCACGGGAGCAATCGGAGCAAACACGCCGAGGCAGAGCACGGGGATCGTGATCAGCAGTCCGGCTGCCGCATGAGACATGCCGAGCGACGCTTGGATATCGGGGATCAGTGGCCCGAGCCCGACCACCTGCGGACGCAGGGTCAGCGAGGCCAGCAGCAGCCCAATCAGAAGTGGCAGTCGCTCGCCGATCCGTTGCGGCACTGCCGCGGTCCCAGTCATCGTCGACCTAGCGTTGCGGAACGATTTCGGCGCCTGCAGCAATCAGCGCTTGGAAGCGCTCGATTGTGTCGGCGACCCCTGCGTCGAGTGGGTAACGCTCGACGTCGCCGACGACGCGCGCAAAATCGGTCGAGTCGACGGCGGGGGGAAATGGCAACTGAACATCGTCGAGCGTCAGTTCGGCGCCCGGCAGCACTGCGCGAATCGAGGTGATGATCTCGTCCATCGAGACCTCGTCGCCCGGCAGGTTGACGACGGTTGCGCCGTCATGGTCGCAGCGCGCGGCGGCGATAAAGGCGCGGGCAGCATCGCGGCCATGCTGGTAGACGGCGCGGCCTCCGAAGGGAATGTGGAACGCCTCACCGCGGGCTGCAGCGAGCATGGCGGAGGTCGGCGACGACGTCACGCCTTGGTCGCGACCAAGGCCATAGACGACGTAGGGGCGCAGCCCAATCGACGAGAGTCCACGATCGGCGTGGTACACCGCGGCCGAGTCTTCGTTGGCGCGCTTGTAGACGCCATAGAGCGTGTGCGGCTTGCCCTGCGGATCGGCGGCAGCCGTGCCGTCAACCGTCGGTTCGTCCTCGCCGCCGTAGGCTGCGACCGAGCTCGCGTAGGCGAAGGTGCTGTCGCCGAGATACTCGACAGCCGCCTCCATCAGGGCGATCGAACCAACGACGTTGACGCTGGCGCCACCGATTGGATCGGCCTTGCAAAACGGCACCTGGAGGGCAGCGAGGTGCACGAGGTGGGTCGGCTGGTGCTTGGCAAAGCAGGCCATCACGGCTGCCGGGTTGGTGATATCGAGCGGGTCACGGGTCAGGCCGGCAGGATCGGCACCAACGAGGTTGCGTAGGCGATGATCCGACGTGCCGAGATCGGCGATCACGACCTCGGCGCCTTCTGCGAGCAACTCGTGTGCGGCCCACGCGCCGATGCAGCCGAGGCCGCCTGTGATGAGAAAGCGCTCTGTCATACGCGGAGCATGGCAGACTCACAAAATTGGTGCGACCAATCTTTGGCTGCTAGGACTTTCCTCGTTGTTCTGCCTCCAAAACTCTGGGTGTTTATCCTCCAGGTTTTTGGGTTGGGTGCGTCGGGTCTCGGGGTGCGTCGGGTCTCTGGGTCGATCGGGTCTGGGTGTCGGTGTGGGACGCTCGTACCAGTGCGTCCGGCGGGCGAAGTGGCAAAACGCGCGGTTGTGTTGCTGGCGGACATTATGGGCCCGGGCCCATAATGTCCGCCTGCGTCCCAGACTGTGAAACCGCCCCTCGAAGGGCCAATGCCCGCCTCAGTGTGACGAATACGTATTCCGCACGCGCGTGTCACGCAGAACGAACGTCGCCTTCTTCACAAGACAGAACACCTAGTCGGATAGGTAGCCACCATCGACCGGCAGCGTCGCGCCGGTGATAAAGCGTGCGGCGTCCGAGCAGAGAAAGAGCGCGGCACCAACCAGATCGTCGGGGGTCCCCCAACGTTTCATCGGCGTGCGATCCATGATCATCCGCGTGCGCTCGGGGTCGGCACGCAGTGCATCCGTTAGAGGCGTGTCGATCCAGCCAGGAGCGATCGCATTGACGCGTACTCCCTCTGCTGCCCAGGCTGCGGCGAGCGACTGTACGAGTTGCTTGACGCCGCCCTTGCTGGCCGAGTAGCCCGGCACGAGCGGGCCGGCAGCCCAGGTCAGAATGCTGGCAATGCCAATCGCCGCGCCACCGCTCTCGACGAGCTTTGGTTTGCAGGCAACGAGCGTGCGCATCGTGCCTGTCAGATTGACTGCCACGACCTCGGCGAAAACTTCGGGGTCGTACTCCTCGATGCGCTTGATCAGACCTGCGCACGTGACGACCGCGTCGATCCGATCGCAGCCCGCAGCGATCTGGTCGAGCGCGGCCTGGTTGGTCACATTTGCCTCGACCACCGTCACGCCCGGATAGGGCGTGGTGCGGTCGGCATCGAGACCGATGGCCGTAACGGTCGCCCCAGCGTCGGCAAAGCCGCGAGCGAGGCCGGCGCCAATGCCGCTGGTGCCACCGGTGATCACCGCATGGCGGCCGCTGTAGTCGAACGAGGCGATCGTCATCGGATGAACTGGTCGACGTAGTCCGCGCCAAGGCCCACGGCCTCGTAGTGCTTGCGGCACATCTCGATCTTCGTAAAGACGTCTTCGAAGCCTGTTGTTTTGCCCCACGGATCAACGTAGATCATCGCGGCGGTGACGGTAAAGAGCGTGATCATCTCGGTTTCGCCCTCAGGTACGACGAGCGTATGCGTCTCGCCTGGCGGCTCGTAGAGAAACGCTCCTGGCTCGGCCATCCAGTCGTGTTCGAGGTAGTGCCAGCGACCCTTGATGACGTAGCCGGTGACTGGCATTGGGTGGCGATGGCGGCTGACGATGCCAGTGCGGCGGACGCGCAGCAGGTTGCACCAGTAGCCCTGTGATGCATGCAGGAGCAACGGTCGAAAGTGCAGGCCCTCGGCCTGTGGCACCCAGACACGCTCGTCGTCGGGCAGGACAGATGGCACCAGCACCTCGTCGGCGGCTTCGGCGGGAAACGGCAACTGATACGGCATGCGCGACGTGTCGAGTTCGCGCTGGTCGAGCACGCTCGGGGTGGGGACGGTCTCCATGGCTACTCCTTGTCGACGTCGAGTACGCGGCGTCGGGTGCGGTCGGTGTGGTGTTCGGCGGCGCGGCGCGCCGGCTTGGGGCCTTCGTGGATGGCGGCGAGTAGTTCGGCGTGCCAGCCGCCCGTCTTCAACATGTCGTTTTTCGGCATCATCCAGAGCGACTGGCGAATGATTGGCGTGATGCGCGCACGCAGATTTTGTAGCAACTCTTCAAGCGTCGGCGATTCGGCGAGGTGCCAGAGTGCCGCATGGAAGGCATCGTCGAGGGCAAACAGCGTCTGTCGGTCACCGCGTCGCGCGGCTCGGTTCATGGCATCAGGAATGCTGGTGATCAGTGCGAGCGTGCTTGCAGAGAGCGGCGATGGTTCGGCGCCCGAGCAGAGCTGTGCGGCTGCGCGCGCGGCGGCCTCACCTTCAAGGAGGGCGCGCAGGGCCGAGATGTCTTCGATCTCCTCTGGCTCCAGACGACGCACGCGGACTCCTCGGCGGGGCAGGCGCTCGATCCAGCCCTCCTGCGCCAACCGGGCAAAGGCGTCTCGTACGGCGATCGAGCTGATGCCAAGGTCACTCGCGATGGTGCGCTCGACGATTCGCTCGCCGGGCGCGATGCGTCCGCTGCGGATCGCGCTGCGGATGTGCTCGGCAGCCTCAACCGTGACGCCTGCTTCGCGTGCCATGGGGACATTCATTCGCTCGATCATATATCAAATAGCATTTGTTGTCGAATCGCCAGTCAGCCACGTTCGTCCACGACAGTGGGGTGGGGGCTACTGGACGGTGATGCGCAAGACCACGGTTTTGAACAGCGTCCGCCCGTTGGCTGAGTAGTAGCCGAGCAGCGCGCTTGTCTTTCCGCGTCCACGACCAGTGATGTAGACGCTGGTACGGCCGGCGAGTCCGTTGACGGCCTCATCGTTTTCGGGGAGTTTTTGGAGCGGCAACGCGATCGCGATGGCGGCACGCGGCTTGCGGAGCCAGACCCAATGCCAGCCTTTGCGGTCGTTGCTCATCAGCCGCAACCCCTTTGTCTCACCAACCTCGGCCTCGAGCGTTCGAGGGAGCCCGACCTCTGGCTTGGCGGCAGCCAGTGCCGTGGCGGGGCCACCGGCGAGCGCCAGAGCGAGCACGCACCACGCGAGCATGTGTCGAGTCATCATGTTCCGACGATAGCGCGCTTCGAGCACGGTGTTCTCTGAGCGAGGTGGTCAACAACAGGTGAAGGGCGCGAATAGTTGCCCTATCTTTTTGGCATGACTCGTGCCATCAAACTCTTCTCGCTGCTGTCCATCCTCGTCATGCTGGGCGTGGGCCTTGCCGCCTGTGGTGGCTCCAGCTCCGACAGTTCCTCTGCTGAGGAGACGATGGCTGGCGCGGCGACGGAAGCAGCAGCGCCAGCCCTAACGGAGTACGAGCAGTTTGCCGTCAATTTCCTCAATGATCCAACGAACGGCTTTGCGCCTGGTTTTCTGAGCCTGACGGGCAATGCTGCACCCGACGTGCCTGCCGACATCCAGTGCATGGTCACCACGTCGGGCACCGATGACACTCAGGTGCAGGTGATGTTGTGGTCGGGTACGGGCGAGGACTATTCCGTCGTGATTCTCCTGACCAATGGCCTCGAAATCATGAACACGAGCACGAGCTCGTATGGCATGTTGTTTGGCGACGCGGCCACGTCGGAGGAAGAGTTCCCACCCCCGACAACCGGGACTCCGTGCATGGTCGCGAGCGACTGGACGATTTCCGTCTAGTTGTTGCGCCTCGTAGGCTCAGTGCATGAGAGGCGCAGGTAGTCGCGATCATCGGACCACGACTACGATGCGCGGATGGGAGCGACCGAAACTGATGGTCAGGCAGAGCGCGCAGTCGCGGCGTTGCGTCGCATCCAGCAGGCGATAGCCGGTGCAGTACGCACGCCCGATGGGCTGATTGAGCATTTGCTGATGGCGTTGATCGCCGAGGGACACGTGCTCATCGAGGACGTCCCTGGCGTTGGCAAGACAACGCTGGCACGAGCGTTGGCGCGCACGGTGGGTCTCGAGTTCTCGCGGATCCAATGTACGCCAGATCTGCTGCCTGGCGATATCACTGGTGTCCAGATCTTCGACCAGAGTCAGAATCTTTTTCGCTTCCGTCCGGGGCCGATCTTTGCAAATC
The DNA here is from genome assembly GCA_016462095.1 of Thermoleophilia bacterium. Classification (GTDB taxonomy): domain Bacteria; phylum Actinomycetota; class Thermoleophilia; order Gaiellales; family F1-60-MAGs149; genus F1-60-MAGs149. Next base: position 1,660 of record JAEMTW010000088.1, on the reverse strand, counting down.
TGGTGCTGGTCGACGAGACGAACCGCGCCTCGCCAAAGACGCAGGCTGCGCTGCTGGAGGCGATGCAGGAGCGACAGGTGACAGTCGATGCCGAGACGCACATCCTGCCACTGCCGTTTATGGTCATCGCCACGCAAAATCCGATTGAGTTCGAGGGAACCTTCCCGCTGCCAGAGGCCCAGCTGGATCGGTTCGCGATGCTGCTTCGGATGGGCTATCCCGAGCGATCCGACGAGGTGCGACTCTTGACCGAGCAGGCTGCAGGCGATCCGGTCGCTCTGCTGGAACCAGTCGCCTCGGTCGCTGAGATCCAGGAGGGCATCGCCGTCGCGCGGGCGTTGCACGTCGAGCCGGTCGTCAACGAGTACGCCGTCTCGATCCTCCAGCGCACGCGAGAAGACGAACGGCTGATGCTCGGTGCCAGTCCGCGCGCGGGTGTCGTGTTGATGCGCGTGGCGCGGGCGCGGGCGTTGCTCGACGGGCGCCTGTTCGTGACACCCGAGGATGTCAAGGCGGTTGCCGTGCCGGTGCTCGCGCACCGGGTGTTGCTGGCGAGTGCAGTTCGGACGGGCGATGCCGACGCTGCAGGAATCGTTGGCGAGCTCGTGGCCCGCACTCCGGCACCGATGTAGCGATGTTGACGCGACGCGGATGGGTCGGGCTCGGCGGGGGGCTCTGTACCTATGGCGTCGCCTGGGGCTTCGGCGCTGGCGTCCTGGTGCCGCTCGCACTCGCATTGATTGCGGCGCCGTTGGCGATGCTTGTGGCGTCGCGCCGGCATCGCGATGAGAGCCTGCAGCTGTCTGTCAGCGTCACGCCGCAGCGCCCGATCGAAGGCGTTGGCTTCGATGTTGCCGTTGGGCTCGAGGGCAAGACTCCCCGTCATGGTGCGGCGCAGTTGAGTGTCGGGCAGCATCGGGTGATGGTGCCTTTGGTCCGCCGCACCAAGCTGGGTGTGTCCGGGTCGTTCGTGTCGCCCGCACTGCCCCGCGGTGTCTTCGCAATTCGATCGGCAGAGCTCGAGGCGGGCGATGTGTTCGGATTTACTGAGGCACCACGCACGGTCACGGGCAGCTTCGAAGTCGTGGTCTGGCCGCGCTGGGCCGAGCGAACCGAGCGGGTTGGGGGTTCGGGCGGCGATGGTGACCGTGCTCGCCGACCACGGCCTGCCCGCCAGTTTGGCTACGACCTGCATGGCATTCGGGAGCATCAGGACGGTGAGTCGCTGCGTCGGGTGGACTGGAAATCGTCGGCACGCACGGGACGGCTGATGGTCCGCGAGTTGGAAGATGCCAGTCGCGTGGAGCGCACGATCATCGTCGATCTCGACGCCGCCACGGGCGCACAGGGGGAGGCCTGCCTCGATCAACTGCTGCGGGCCGCTGCGACTGCAGTCCGGAGCGCAGTCGACGATCGGCAGCAGGCGTCGCTCGTCTTGTTGGATTCGAGTGCCCGGCGGATGGCACTCGATGGAAGCGCACCGTCGTGGTTTGCTGCGATGGATGCGTTGGCCGTGGTTCGTGCAGATCGGACGCTGCCACTTGCCTCGGTCTTGACGCGCGACCGGAGGCTCGCGAGTGGTGGTGCCCTGACGATCATCACAGCCTCTGCTGCGCCCGAATTGGTTGCGTTGCTGCGAGCAGAGGCAGCGCACACGCCC
>JAEMTW010000272.1 GCA_016462095.1 Thermoleophilia bacterium | reverse complement strand
ATCAACTAACCAAGCAACCAAGAGGCCTCTAACTTCCTAAAAGGGTCTGACCCCATTAGGAAGCTGATCCAACCCGTTAGGCAACGAGAAGCGCGAGTTCGTCGAACACGCCCGGACAGGCGGCAACCGTCTGCTCGACGCCGAGCGGCCCGGGCTCACATTGCCAACGGCCACCCGCCTCGAGTACGAGCAACGAACCAGCCGCCCAGTCCCACGCGTTGATGCCGCTCTCCCAAAACCCATCGATGCGCCCGCACGCCACCCAAGCGAGGTCAAGCGCGGCTGCTCCAGCACGTCGAATATCGCGAATCTCCCCGATCAGGCTGGCGACTTGGATCGACTGAGCGGCCCGGCGCTGCGCGTTATAGCTAAAGCCCGTGGCGATCAGTGCCTGGCCGAGATCTGTGGTGGCGCGGGTGTGGATCGCCTTGCCGTTAAGCGTTGCGCCCATCCCCCGGGCTGCAGCAAACAACTCGTCGCGCGATGGGTCGTAGATCGCACCTGCCAACACGCCATGCTCGTCCTCGACCGCCACCGAGACGGCCCAGTGCGGATAGCCAAAGACGAAGTTCGTCGTGCCATCGAGCGGGTCGACGACCCAGCGCAGCCCCGTCGTGCCAGTCCGACCAGCGCCCTCTTCGCCAAGCAGCGCATCGTCCGGCCGTGCCGTCATCAGCAACCGCTCGAGCAACCCCTCTGCCTCACGATCGGCGTCCGAAACCATGTCGGTAGCCGTCGACTTCGTGTCGAGCCCGCGCAGGCCACGCTCGGCGTGATGCAGCAGCAGTGCTCCCGTCTCACGCGCAGCGGCAGCGGCAAGGTCGCGCAGCACGGCGGGGTCGGGCGCCGCGTGCACGCTAGTCACGCACGCGAGCGATGGCGAACTCGCGCTGCACGATCTTCGTGCTGTCCCGCAATTCGACTGCGTGTCCGGGCAAGAGCAAGACGAGGTCGCCAGCACCAATGTCCGTCACCTCGGAGCCAGCAGCCAAGACAATCACGCGCTCAAGACGGTTCATCTGCACCGTGGCGGGCAAGATCAGGTTGCTCGTATTCTCGTCATCCATCGACGGACGCACGTGCAGCCAGTCGTCGAGCGGCTCGATATTGATCGGCGGCAGCGACAGTGGCAAAGAGTTGTCCGTGGTGTCCTGCTTCTTATCCATACTCATAGATTCGCACGTTTGCCACCCGACAGTCGAATCCTGCCGTCGCGATGGGCCCGGCACGATTCGAACGTGCGACACCCAGGTTCGAAGCCTGGTGCTCTATCCCCTGAGCTACGGGCCCTACGGCGGGTAGGGTAGCGGGGTTGCACCATCAGCCCGTCAGACGTCCGCGTCGTCGCTTCCACGGCCGAGTTCGGACTCGCAACGAGGACACGTGTGCGGGTGGGGCTCGCGCCCTGCCCGCACACCCATCTCAACTAGTCGACGTTCAGGCAACCCAAGCCGGAGACAAAGCCGGCGAGATCCTGCCAACCGTTGACGCCCATCAGGCTCTTCAGAGCCGTGCAGTTACTGGTCCCCATCGCGCTCCCAGCCGTCAGCAGGTTCCACTTGGTGCTGCGGCCCCAGAGGATCGCGGTGCCATCGAATGCGGACGCCGTGCAGCCCGAGGCCTTCGAATTGAATGCCAGTCCCGCGAGGTACTGACTTTTCTTCGAAATCGCAACGGTGTAACACTTGTTCGGGCCCGGCTTAGCGCCTTTTGCCCAAGCCTTGATGATCACAGTCTTCTGCTTGCTGGTCGGCGTGATCGTCTGGCTGCCGTCGGCAAAGGCCGCTGTCGCGCTGACTGCCAGGGCCGCGAGGCAGAGCGAAAAGAGAGTCAGGATACGAGGCATGGTAGGTCCTTGTCGTTGGTCGACTGCCAGTAGTGAGATCCGAACGCATCGTAAGGGCAATTGCTCGGCAAATCTCTACTGAGCAGGCTCACCTTCTGGCCAGGGCTACCTCGACAAGCAACTGATCGTCGACCTGTCCCGTCTGCTCAAGGAAGCGGGTCAGGCGGTGGTCAGACCTGGCTGCTGGGCAAGCGTGCCAGATCCGGCCGCGTCATCGTCAG
>JAEMTW010000271.1 GCA_016462095.1 Thermoleophilia bacterium | reverse complement strand
ACCGTCGCCTGGTCGCCCGCCAGACCGAAATGGCCGGCGAAATCGCCGACCGCCTCCGCATCGCCGACGAGCAGGCCCAGCACAAGGGCGCCTTCGACCATGTCGTCGTCAACGAGGACGTCAATCGTGCCGTGCACGCGTTGCTGACGACGATGGAGCGCGAGCTCCAAGGCTAATTTCACCAATTGTGAAAGTGTGGGGGTACCCGTACACGGCCAGTGAGTTTTTGGCGGTAGTGTTCTTCGGTGAGTAGCACTGCCGTCGATTTCCACGAGTTAGGCCTCGGGATTGAGCGTGGTGACGTCGTGGTAGGTGTACCGGTGTACGGGGCGCCGGACCAGTTCGCCCCGTGTCTGCTGAGCCTCCTGCGTCACACCGCGCCGGATGTGCCGATTGTGGTTTGGGACGACGCCAGCCCCGGGCGTGACATCCATCCCATTGTCGAGCAGGCGCTCGAGGGCATCGGCCACGGTCGCGTCACCTATGTTCGCGCCGATCAGAACGAGGGAGTTGTCGCCGCGTTCAACGCCATCGCACGGCTCTCTGCTCCTGCCGACGTCGTTCTGGTTAACTCTGACGTCATCGTGGCGGCAGGCTGGCTCGAAGGCCTTCGAGCAGCCGCGTTGTCAGATGACCGCGTCGCCACTGCCACGCCATTGACCAATCACGGCGCAATCGTGTCGGTGCCCACGCGCAACGCTCCAACGCAGAAGATCGCGGGCGGCCTCTCTGTCGATGATGCCGCCGAGCGCATCGCACGGTTTTCGCTTCGCCTTCGCCCCGAGCTGCCCACGGCGATCGGTCACTGCTTCTACATTCGCCGGCAGGCACTCGAACTCGTTGGCGACTTCGACCCGGTTTTTTCGCCGGGGTACTTCGAGGAGGTCGACTTCTCGCAGCGTTGCATCACCGCGGGGCTGCGGCATGTCTGCGCGGACGACGTCTTTGTATATCACGCGGGGTCGAGCAGCTTCGCTCTGGATACGTCTTCGAGTGCGCGGTACGCGAAGTCGAGCGCCATCATCGATTCGCGGTATCCGCACTTTCGTCGCATGGCAGAGGCGGCGGCTGATGACCCGTATTCGCAACTGGCACGTGCCATCGATCGCGCGAGCGCAGTTCTTCGTTGCGATGAAGCCACGGTCTCGGTGACGATCGATGCGCGCTGCCTCGATCGTGTCGTGACGGGCACGCAGGTGCATGTCCTCGAGTTGATCCGTGCACTGCACGATTCGCAGCGAGCCTCGTTGCGCGTCGTAGTCCCTGACGCTGTCGATCGTTCGGTCCGCGACGCGCTGGCGGCCCTGCCCGCACTCGATGTCGTTACCGCGACGGGCCTCGGTGCATCGCCCGCGAAGACCGACATCGTCCATCGCCCGTTTCAGGCGACCGAATCGCTGCAGGACCTCGAGTTCTCGCGTGCGCTTGGGCGCCGCTTTGTGATGACGCAGCAGGATTTTATCGGCTATGACAATCCGGCCTACTTCGACACACCCGAGGACTTTGAGCGGTATCGCGAGCTCTCGCAATTGGCGATGGCGGTGGCAGATCGCGTGGTCTGCTCGACGCGATACGTCGGAGACGACGCGGTGCGCCGTGGGCTTGTCGATGCCCACCGTCTGGCGATCGCAAACCTCGGTGCGGGGCATTTGCTTGCAGAGCCGCATGGTCCTGCGGGCCGCCTCGACCGACGCGTGCATCAGCCGTATCTGGTGCTTGCCGGTACGGACTATCTCCATAAAAACCGTCGTTTTGCGATTGATGTCGTACGCATGCTGCGTCGCGAGCACGGCTGGGATGGCTCGCTCGTTTTCTGTGGCATGCGGGTCCCACGCGGCGGGTCTGGTCGTCTCGAGGCTGAGGCGTTTCTCACCGTCGACGACGCCAGCGACTTCCTCGTGGATCTCGGCGAGGTCGCTGATGTGGACATGCGCGGCGTTCTTGCACACGCGAGCGGCGTCTTCTATCCGACGGTCTCCGAGGGGTTCGGGTTCGTGCCGTTCGAGGCGGCAGGGGTGGGGGTGCCGTGCTTCTTCGCTCCGCTCACGTCGCTTGGCGAGCTCCTGCCG
>JAEMTW010000087.1 GCA_016462095.1 Thermoleophilia bacterium | reverse complement strand
TCAATCGCAGTCGTCACCTTGGTGACGAGTTCCTGTTCGGCCATGGTCGGGATCCTCCTCGTGCCGCGGGGGCGTCTGGTCTAGTCGGTATCGGGGCGAGACCCCGGCGGCATGTGGGCTTCCTGCGCGATCGCCCCGACTACTTCTGGTGGGCCTGCTGAGGGACCGGACCCCCGTTTGCCTTTGCTCATCAGGCGATGGCGAATCTGATCAGGCACCGACACGAGGCCCCCAGAGGCAAGCAGCGTCACTACGAGCAGGAGCAGGCCAATAAAAATGAAGCGCGCCTCGGGTGGACTGACATCGACAAAACGCCGATCGACGAACATCAACAGCATCGTGCCAATCAAGATGCCTCGTGGCGAATTGAGACCACCGATCACGACCATCGCGAAAAGCAACAGCACAGTCGAAAAGTTGAAGAAGTTCGGCGAGATCGACTTGTAGTAGGACACGTAGAAGCCACCGGCGGCCCCGAGCATTGACGATGAGATCAAAAACACCCACATACGGGCACGAACCACATCGACGCCGAGCACTTCCGCAACCGGCTCACTCTCGCGCGCCGTACGCAGGAGCAGTCCAAGCCGCCCATAGTTGACCTTCCAATAGATCAGCAGAGCCACAATCGCCAGCAGCACGGCTGCCGCATAGGCATAGCGATACCCAGTCGCCGAACCCATCATGTCGCTGGGAATAAAGCTCGATGCTCCGAACAGACCCTGCGCGCCACCGAGGTTGCACTTGTCCTGGCCCGTGTAGGCCCGGCAGAGTTCGACGAGGCCAATCGTGAGCAAGGCGAAGTAGATGCCACGCAGTCGGATTGCCGGCAGCGAAATCAGGAAGCCGACGACCAGACCCACCACAGCCGCGATCGGAATCGCAATCCACCAATCGACCACCGGAAGTCCGAGCAGGCGGTTGCCAGAACACTCGGCACCAGCAGCCGCGGCATTCGAGTTCGCAATATCGATCGTCATATAGGCTGTTGCGTAGCCGGCAATGCCGGCGACAGCAACGGTCGCAAAGCTCTGCAGACCCGCCGTGCCAAGCACGAGACCCCACATCGTGTTCCACGTCAGATAGATAAAGAACGCGACCATCGTCGCCAACAGAAACGGTGTGCCGGCGATAATCGGAATTACGATTGCGATCACTCCCGCCATCGCCCAGAACAGCCACGACGAGCGATCTGGCTTGCCGTCCGAAGACACCTTGTCTCCTTGCCGCCACGAGATGCTCCATGACAGCAGCAGCAAAAACACGGTCATCGAGCCGAGGATCGAGAGTGTCCCGAAGACAAAGGGCACCGCGAGCGCGATCAGAAAGACGACCGCCAGTACTGCGTAATGCACAAGATCAGCAGAGCGCTTAGGCACGAGTCGTCTCCAAGACGCCCGCCACGCCACGCGGACGGATAATCAAGACGATCGAGATCAGCAGGAAGAGGGTGATCAGAACCCAAGCGCCACCAAAGTACTGCAGTGTTAGCGCCTCGCAGAGAGCAACCATGAAGGCCGCGATGACTGCACCCCGCAGCGAGCCGAGACCGCCCAGCAGCGCCACGATCAGTCCCTTGATGAGTGGCACATAGCCCGAGTTGGGCTCGACGAAGAAGGTCTGGCCAAGCAGCACAGCGGCAAGCCCGACAAAGGCTCCGGAAACACCGAGGATTGCGAAGGCCGCAGTCCGACGGTTGATGCCAACAAGTGCGGCGCCCTCCGCGCTCTGCGTAAGCGCACGAACTCCAAGCCCGATCCTCGATGAGCCGATGTAGACGAGGACGATCGTGACAACAACCGCCGTGGCGATAACAGTGCCCGTCACCGTTGGCTTGACGAGCGCATCACCAAGGCGGAATTGAGGCAGCCAAGAAAAGAGTGGCTCGAACTGCTTGAATTGCGGCCCGAATTTCCACTGATAGATATTTACCCCGACAAAACTCAAAGCCAACGTTGCCGTGATCGTACGAATCTCCCAGTTCGGCTTGCCATCGAGGGGTAGAAACACCGTCAGACAAACCAAAGCGCCGAAGACGGCACCGGTCAGAATTCCGCCCAAGAGTACGACCACAACATTCGTACTGATTTCTGTGGAGACGAGCCAGGCTCCGTAGGCCGCCCCGGCATACATGACGCCGGCCGACATATTGAGAAAGCCGAGACCCGCCCACGTCAGCGAGATTCCAAGTGCGACCAGTGCGTAGATTGCCGTCAAATTGATAGTCGTCACGATCACACCAGTCATCAGTGCCCCCCATCCTCGCCGGTGTCCGGCGTCAGTTCTCCACCATGCATGCGAAACGCACGATCAATCTTGCCGTCAATCAGCGGACGATTCTGTTCCGCAATAAGCAAGGCCCCCCCTTGCAGATCAAGGGTCATCAGGGTGTCACAAATACCTTTGGCGATGCCCGGCCCAAGCCCCAACGAGGGCTCATCAACAAGGTAGAGACGGGCCTCACTCATGAGTCCGCGTCCAATCGAGCACATGCGCCGCTCACCACCAGAAAGCGTACCGACCACCTGGTTGAGACGCTCACCGAGGCGCGGGAAGATTTCGCAGACATAGTCCCGACGCTCCTTGCGCTTGCGCCACGAGCCACCGGGATAGGCACCAGAATCGAGGTTGTCCTTGATGGACAGGCCAGGAAACAGGGCATCGCCCTGCGGCATCAAGACGACGCCACGCCGCGCCAGCGCGTAGGTCGGCGCCTTCATGATCGACTCACCGTCATAGAGAATCTCGCCCTGGCGCCAGTCGACGAGGTCGACAATTGCCCGCAGCATCGTGGTCTTGCCGTGGCCGTTGAGGCCGAGAATGCCAACGCGTTCGCCTTCCGCAACTGTCAGGTCGATGCCGTGCAGGACGCGCAGCGGACCGTAGCCGGCCTCGAGGCCCTTGATCTCTAAAACAGGGGTCATGCGGCAGCTCCCGGAGCCTCGAAGTAGGCTTCGCGCACCTTCGGGTCTTGGAAGACGTCGTGGGGCGAGCCAAGGGCGATCTCGTCGCCAGCATCGAGCACCAGCACTTGCCCGGCGAGTGCCTCGAGGATCTCCAGCCGGTGCTCGACGACGCAGGCAGCCATGCCCGTCTCGTCGACGAGCCGGCGAATAATCGTCTCGATCTCCTTGATCTCGTCGGACAATAGCCCGGAGCAGGGCTCATCGAGCAGGAGCACCTTAGGCTTGTGGAGCAGTACCGAGCAAAGCAGCAGCTTACGGCGATCGAGCGTGTCAAGCGAGCCAGCGAGCTTGCTGTCGGGTGCAGTGAAATTGGTGAGGGCGCGAAGCGCAGCCTCGTCGGCCTTATCGATCCGCGGCGAATACGCCGTGCGGGCCACCTCGAGTGTCTCGCCAACGGTCAACGATGTCGGCACGAGCGGTGCCTGGAAGGTGCGAGCCAGGCCGCGCCGGGCACGCCTGAACGCTCCCTGCCGGGTGACATCGACTCCGTCAAGCATGACCGTGCCCGAGTCGGGCTTGACCCGCCCCATGAGAACGTCGAAGAGTGTGGTTTTGCCAGCGCCATTAGGCCCAGCCACACCGAGAATTTTGCCGCCCTCGACGGAGATTGAAACTCCGCCGAGGGCGACGAAGGCCCCGTAGGTCTTTCGGATGTTTTGTCCGCTAAGCATTCTGGGGCCGTACCGCGACTAGCTCTTCTGCCAAGGGGCAGGAGCGTACTCACCGTTTGTAAACGGGTCAGGCGCGATGATCGTGCCGTTCGCACCGTTCTGGATCTGGAAGAACAGGTGAGCCTGCGAGATGCTCATGTCTGGCGTCTCGGCCGGGAAGGACAGACCGAAGTTCTGCGGCAGGTAGTAGCCACCGTTGACACCGCGGTGGATGATCTTGCGCAGCGAGTCGTTGACCTTCGTGAAGTCCTTCGAATCGCCGAGCATCGCCCAGACCATGGCCAGCATGTAGACCTCGTCGTAGCCGGAGCCCGAGTTGGAATAACCAGCAGGCTTGCTGAACGCGGTCTGATAGCGCTCTGCGAAGCCAGTGCCAATTGCGTCGCCATAGACGCCCGTGACCGTTGCCCAGATGGCGCCGTTGGCAGACTCTCCCGCGAGCTCCAAGTACTCTGGCACCGAGGCGCCGTACTGCACGTAGAGCAACGAATCGGTCGGATCGGCTGCAAAGCCGATCGTAAAGGTCGCCAACTCCGACGGCATATAGTGCGTGTTCATCACCACTGCCGCATCGGCTGCCTTGACCTTCGAGAGGATCGGGCCCCAGTCCGCCATGGCACCAGCACCCATCGGCTCGACGCCAGCGATCTCCCAACCGTACTCGCCGGCCGTCTCCTGCGTGACCTTCGAGATCACCTGGGAGTAAGGCACGTTGCCTTCGACGATGTAGATCTTCTTGTTGCGCGGCTTCCAAGCGCCCGTAGCCTCAAGATCGTTGAGGAACTTCGGGAAGCCCTTGCCGTACCACGTCTCCGGTGGGTCGATCTGGAAGACGCAGTTGTACTTCGGATCCGAGTTAATCATGTCGCACTGGGCCTGAGACGTCGACGCGTTGAGGAACGGTGCGCCGTACTGTGCCGCGATATCCATCGCCGCATCCCACGAGAGCAGGTAGCCGTTGATGACGGCGTCAGCACCCATGTCGATCAGCTTCTGGTAGTTCTGCTGAATCTGCTCCGGCGACGTGATGTCGGTATCGAGCACCTCGCGCTTGATCATGCGACCACCAACGCCGCCTGCTGCGTTGATCTCCTGCACAGCGAGGTCGGAGCCGTTCGTCATCTGCTCACCGTCAGCAGCATTCGGACCCGTCAGCGGATACAGGCAGCCGATCACGTAGTCGGCCTTCGAACCACCGCCACCGTCACCGCTAGCGGCTGCGTCGCCACCACCGCTGGTGTCATCGGCGGCTCCACAGGCGGCGAGCACGCCACCGACCATCAACGTGGCACCGGCAACGGCGCCACCCTTCAGAAATGTGCGACGTCGAACCGACTGCTGAACGATCTCGTCAGCGGGGGTTGCGCCCTCTTCTCCTTCGATCATGAATCTTCCCTCCAAGGTTGTGCTTCCAACTGGAAGCGGGGTACTAACGCGTCGGTACGTTCTCCACAAGCGCAGCCGACTGATCGATCACAGCCGCTTGATGCGGCTGCAGATCCTGTCCACCAATACCTGCAAAGATCGGCAGGTACGGATCTTCGACCGGCGTGCGATGCCCGGTCAGTTCTTCGAGTACGGCTAGTCCGCAAAACGGCACGTATGCCGCGGAGTAGCCGCCCTCATGCGTAAAGACGAGGTGCGCCTTGTTGGCAGCGGCGGTGTCCATAAACACCCGCGTCAACTGGCGGTACCCGTCAGAGTGCATTTGCTGTCGAGCCAGCGGATCAAGCGCGCTGGCGTCGAGGCCCGAGGCCACGAGGATCAGGTCGGGCTGGAAGCGATTGAGTGCTGGTGCCACGACGCGCTCGAAGGCGCTCACGTACGCACCGACACCCGACCCTCCTGGCAGCGGCACATTGATGTTGGCACCAACGCCCGCCCCTTCGCCGACCTCGTCGACCATGCCGGAGTCCATCGGGAAATAGCGATCTTGGTGCAGCGAGATCGTCAGCACCGATGGGTCGTCGTAAAATGCCCACTGGGTACCGTTGCCATGGTGCACGTCCCAGTCGACGACGGCGACGCGCTCAAGGCCAAGCGCCTGTCGCGCATGCATCGCACCGAGAGCAGCATTCGAGAACATGCAGAAACCGCGACCAATATCTTTTTGCGCGTGATGGCCAGGTGGCCGCACCAGCGCGTAGGCCGTATCAAGCTCGCCGCTGACAACCTTCTCGATCGCAATCAGCGTGCCACCGACAGCCAGCAGGGCGATCTCAAAACCACCACCGGCAAACGGCGTGATCTCGCCGGCGTCACCACCACCGGTGTCGCTCAACTCTTTCATGCGAGCGACGTATTCCTTGGTGTGGTAGCGCTCGACCTCTTCGACCGTCGCCATGCGAGGCTTGACCGGGACAAGGTGATCGGCCATGCCGCTGACGTCGATCAGATTCTTAAAGCGGCGCTTGGTCGAGGGGTTCTCGGCGTGCTCACCCGGCTCGAGCCAACCACCGGCCGGCATGAAAGCGGCACCTGAACGAGTGTCCCACCACATGTAACGCTCGTCCCAAACAAGTCCGGTCTTCATTCGATCTCTCTCCCTCATCTCCGCTCGGCGCTACTGTAACTTCCATAACTCAGAGAATGCAAGTAGCAATTTCTCCACAGTCTAAATTTGCTCAGACTGGCCACTCTGCAACGAGCGGTTTGCGGCCAAGGCGACCCGCAAGGCGAGCAGCGCGTCCTCGCCCGTCGCGCGCTGAGGGGTCGTGTCAGAGGCAATGCAATCGATCAGGTAGCCGACCTCGCGACCCCATGGATCGGATCCTGCAGCGTCAATCGTGCGTGCCGCACCAGTCGTGGGATAGACCGTCAGCGCATTCGCTGCTTGATCGACGCCACCGATGTTTCCACCATCTTCGCTCGGTGCGGCCGAGAACGGATACTCGATCACACCCTCCGTTCCCAGCACGCGCATGCCGCTCGTGAAGGGGTAGCTGGCGGGCAGCAGCAGCCCGCCCTCGGCCGTCGCGATGCCACCCTCGCACGTGATCGTCGCGATCATGTGCTGCGGCGCATCGTGCGGACCGGCCAGCACGGCACGGGCGTGCACCGACAGTGGCCGGCCGAGCAGAAGGTTGATCTGGTCGATGTCGTGGATCAGGAAATCGACGGCCACACCTCCCGATACAGCGGGATCAGACATCCACTCGTTCCAGTCGGGCGGTGCCGACAGACGCAAGGTGCTGACGACCTGCGGCGTGCCGATGGTGCCAGCCGCGACCTGACGCACGAGCTCCTCATATTCGGCCCAAAAGCGCAGCACGAATCCGAGCAGCAGTTTGCGACCGCTCGCATCGCGCGCCGCGATAATCGCCTCGGCGTCTTCGATCGTCAGGGCAATCGGCTTCTCAAGCAAGACGTCACAGCCGGCCGCGAACGCCGCCTCGGCCATCGGTCGGTGCAGCGGCGTCGGTAGGCAGATGTCGACAACCTGGATGTCGTCGCGTGCCATCGTCGCCAGCAGGTCGTCCGAGGCCTCGGCCCCGCAGACCTCGGCGACCTTGGCCGCCCCTTCGAGCGTCCGCGAGGCGACGACGCGAACCTCGGCTCGATCCGCATGCTCCGCCCAAGCGGCGGCATGCGTACGGGCCATAAAGCCCGAGCCGAGGATCGCGACGCCGATCATCCGAGCCCGAGCGCGTTGAGATGCACGCGCGAGCGCGCCATTGCCTCTGTCACCTCCGCCAGTGGCGGCCACGGCTCGCCTTGAAATTCGATCTCGACGGATACGGGCCCTGTGTAGCCGCCGGCTTCGAGCACACCGAGGATTGCGGCGAAGTCGACGTGACCGTCGCCTGGACCAGGAAAGTCCCAGACGCCCGGACCGCCGCGCTTGTCCTTGAGGTGCACGTTG
>JAEMTW010000086.1 GCA_016462095.1 Thermoleophilia bacterium | reverse complement strand
ATGCGCTCGAGCAGGAGCGAGTGGGGGGTGTCACATTCGCCGCAGCGGCCTTTACGAACCTGACGCGCGATCACCTCGATTATCACGCGAGCATGGAGGCCTACTTCGCCGCCAAGGCATTGCTCTTCGACGGCCGCTGCCCGACTGCCACGAACGCCGACGACGACTACGGCTGCCAACTCTCGTCCGACCTCCGTTACGGCATCGAGTCAGCCGCTGCAGAGGTACGCGCCGAGCAGATCGCGCTTGGCTCCACCAGCACGCGGTTTCGTCTCCACAGCCCGTGGGGAGCTGCCGACGTGCAGACAGAGCTCGTCGGGATGTTCAATGTCGAAAATGCGCTTGCGGCCGCCGGCAGCGCCGGACTCGCCGGCATTGAGCTTGAGGCCATCGTGGCGGGGCTTGCGCGGGTTTCGGGTGTGCCTGGTCGCCTCGAAGTCGTGAGCGACGACCAGCCATTTGCGGTGATCGTCGACTACGCACACACGGCAGATGCACTCGGCAATGTCTTGCGCGCAGTACGCGAGCTTGCGACGGGCCGCGTGATTGTCGTGTTCGGATGCGGCGGCGATCGTGATCGCGGCAAGCGACCCGAGATGGCTCGGGTTGCCTGCACGTTGGCCGACCACGTGATCATCACCTCCGACAACCCTCGTTCGGAGGATCCACAGGCGATTGTCGACGAGGCGCTCGCCGGTGTCGACGGAGGCATCGATGTCGAGTTGGATCGCCGCACTGCGATCGCTCGAGCGATCGAGTTGGCCGGCCCAGGCGACGTTGTCCTGATCGCCGGCAAGGGCCATGAACAAGGGCAAGACAGCGGTGGCGTGATCACTCCATTTGACGATCGTGTGGTTGCACGAGAGGTGCTGGCGTGATTCCCCTCAAGCTCGTGGACGTGCCGGCATCGCTGGTCATGCGTGGCGACCCACAGGTCCGCGCCACCGGTGTCGCGATCGATTCGCGGCTGGTTGAGCCCGGCGATCTCTTTATCGCAATCCGAGGTGGCGTCGACCACATCGAGGCAGCCACGGCTGCCGGCGCGATTGCGGTCGTCGTGGAAGAAGACCACGTCGAAAAGGCACTCGAGACGACGATTCCGACGATCCTGGCGACGTTCTCCAGCATTCGCTGTCTGCAGTGCATCGGCGACGTCAACGCCGCAGCGACACTGGCGCGTCGCGTCGGCATCACCGGCAGCACAGGCAAAACGTCGACGAAGGACGCGCTCGCGCACCTGATCGCGGATCAGCGGCGCGTCGTCGCTGCACTCGAAGGGCACAACAACGAAATTGGCTATCCGCTGACGCTGACGCGGATCAATGCGGACACCGAGGTTGCGGTCTGCGAGCTGGCGATGCGCGGCAAGGGGCAGATCGCAGAACTCTGTGCGATTGCCGCGCCGGATATCGGTGTGATTACGAACATCGGTGTTGCACATATGGAGCTGCTCGGATCGCTCGAGGCGATTGCCGCTGCCAAGGCAGAGATTGCTGAGGGGCTCCGCGAGGGTGGGCAGCTCGTGCTGCCCTTTGCCGAGCCACTGCTCGATCCGTACGTGCCAGCCGACGCGCAGATCACGACCTTTGGCGATGAGGCGGGCTCGGATATTCAGCTCGTCGACCGAATCGTTCGCGACGACGGACAGGACTTGACGTACCTCGTCCATGGCGAAGTCCTGACGCTCAACACCAATCTCGTCGGTCGTCACCATGCCCGTAACTTGGCCGCTGCGATTGCGGTCTGTCAGCTTCTCGGCCTCGATCTCGAACGTGTCGCTGCGCGCGCAGGGGCGATTCCGCTGCCGCGTTGGCGGGGCGAAACGCAGCGTCTCGCGGGCGGCATTGACGTCGTCAACGATGCCTACAACGCCAACCCGGCCTCGATGGAGGCAGCATTACGACTGCTGGCTGAGACACCAACGGAAGGGCGCCGCATCGCTGTCTTGGGGCTGATGGCCGAGCTCGGACCAGAGGCAGAGCGGTACCACCGAGAGGTCGGAGCGCTGGCGGCGAGGGTCGGGGTCGATATGGTGGTCGCCGTGGGGGATCTCGCACGTGCCTATCTCGACGGAGCCGGTGATGGAGTGTCGGGCTTTGCTGTTGCCGATGCGACTGCTGCCGTTGAGCAGGTGCTCGCCACCGTGCAGCCCGGTGATCGTGTGCTGGTCAAAGGCTCGCGCGCAGCTGGCCTAGAGGTCGTGCCGACACTCCTCGCAGAACGCCTCGAAGGCTCTGCTCCATGACCAGCGTGCTCGCCTCTGGCGTCGTCGCGATCCTGATTTCGATCTTTGCTGGACCACGCTTTATTGCCCTGCTCCGCCGCTACAAGGTTGGTCAGCGCATCCGCGATGAGGGCCCCGTTGGGCATCAGACAAAGTCCGGCACACCCACCATGGGCGGCCTCCTGATCATCCTCGCAACGCTCGTTCCCTACGCCATCTTTTCGTCCTACGGAGCGCGCAGCCTTGCGGTTATCGGGGCGATGGTTGGCTGTGGCCTGATTGGCTTCCTCGACGACTATCTCAGCGTGATCCGGCGCCGCTCGCTTGGGCTCCAGGGACGGTGGAAGCTACTGGGGCAGGTACTGATCTCGGTCGGCATCTGCTTTGTCGCCGTCCGTGAGGGCATTTCCACGAGCGTCTTTCTCCCCCTCGTTGACACCCACCTCGACCTCGGCCCCGCGTGGTACGTGCTCGTCTTCTTGATTGTGGTGGGCGCCTCGAACGCCGTCAACTTGACGGACGGTCTTGATGGCCTCGCCGCTGGTACCTCGACGATCGCGATGCTCGCCTTCACGTCAATGTGCGTGATTGGCTTCCAAGTTGGGCAGCGAGCACTATCGGTGCCGGGTGTCGACGGTGGCACGATCGGTCCCGGGCTGTTTGACGTGCAGTCACAGACGTCAGAGACGCTCGACCTCGCGATCCTTGCCGCGGCACTCCTTGGCGCCTGTGTGGGTTTCCTCTGGTTCAACAGTTATCCGGCTGAGGTCTTTATGGGAGACACGGGGTCGCTCGCGCTCGGTGGCGCGCTCGCAGGCTTCGCGATCTTTACGAAAACAGAGCTCTTGCTGCCCTTGATTGGGGGGATCTTCGTCGCCGAGGCTGGCAGCGTGATCATCCAAGTGATTAGCTTCCGACGCTTTGGGCGGCGCGTCTTCTTGATGGCACCTGTGCATCACCACTTCGAGATGAAAGCGTGGAGCGAAACCAAGATCATGTTCCGTTTCTTGATCGTGGCGTCGATCTTCGCCTCGATTGCCTTCGTCCTTTACTACGTGCGCTTTGACCAGTACGTATGAGCGGCAACTTCGAGTTACCACGTCACCCGCTCGTGCTGGGTGCCGCCCGTTCTGGGCGAGCGGCAGCACGAGCGTTGCTCGAGGCTGGGGTGGAGGTGACGCTCGTCGATGATGCGCCCGACGAGAGTGTTGACGCGCCCTGTGCAATCGTCGCGCCAGCCGCTGTCGATGTGGGTGAGTTCGATGTCATCGTCAAGAGCCCTGGCGTGCCAAGCGATCACCCGCTACTGATCGCTGCGCGGGCGCTCGACCTGCCGATTTGGGCAGAGGTCGAGCTCGGCTATCGACTCTTGCCACCCGGCGCACGCGTGATCGGGGTGACGGGCACGAACGGCAAGACCACGACGACCGAACTGGTCGGAGCGATGCTCTACGCAGCAGCGCTACCTCACGTCGTCTGTGGCAATGTCGGCACAGCGCTGTGCGAGGTCGCAGTCCACCTCCCACAGGGCGGCATCGTGGTCTGCGAACTGTCGAGTTTTCAACTGGAAGACATCGTGAATTTTCACTGCGATGCAGCGGCCGTGACCAACATCACGCCCGATCATCTGGATCGACACGGCTCGCTGGAAGACTACGAGCGCGTAAAACTGCGGATCTTTGAGACGCAAGACGACAACGACATTGCGGTCCTCAACGATGACGATCCACGCTGTGCTGACCTCTCACGGCTTCCCGGTGATGGCGAGATTGTGCGCGTCCGCGGAGCCGATGCCGAGGCGTACGGGTTTGCCGACGGACTGTTGCTGGGCGACCACAATCGTGAGAACGTGGCTGTGGCGGCCGCGCTCGTGCAGGCTGTCGGCGTCCCGCTCGAGTGTATTGCTGCGGCTGTGCACGACTTTGTGCCCGTCCCGCACCGACTCGAGGACTGCGGCAGCGTCGCTGGTGTCCAGTTCTGGAACGACTCCAAGGCAACGAATGTCGATGCCACAATCAAGGCGCTGACGGCGTTTCCCGATGGCGCCGTACGGTTGATCCTCGGCGGAAGCGATAAGGGTGCCGACTTTGGCCCACTCGCCGCCGCACTTCCGGGCCGCATTCGACGCGCCTATCTGACTGGACCCGCAGGGGCTCGCATGCGCGAAACGCTGGCCGAGGCCGGTGTCGATGCGGTGCTGTGCGAGGGGCTTGCTGCTGCCGTCCAGACAGCCGCGCGTGACGCCGAACGCGGTGAGCACGTGTTGCTCGCGCCGGCCTGCGCCAGTTTCGACGAATTTGCCGACTACGTCGCTCGGGGAGAGCACTTTCGTGCCTTGGTTGTAGCGCTCGGCGCTGCGTAGTTGCTGGCAGAGGGGATACCAGTCGGGTGGCGAAACCAGCGCTGTGCAACGCGCCAATCCTCTCCGGCTGTTTCGATCTGACGCAGCGAGCCCTACCTTGCTGCGGCGTGAGTTGCCGCTCGAGGGGCAGGTGTTGGGAATCGTCACGATCATCCTGACCGTGATTGGGCAGTTGATGGTCTACTCGGCCTCGAGCGCGTACGCGATGACGCGTTCTGAGTTCAATTTCGATTCGCTTTATTTCATCAAGACAGGCCTCGTCTACACGATCTTCGGTGTCGCCTTGATGCTGGGACTAATTTTTGTGCCGGCCGGCTGGCTGCGACGTTTTGCGCCAGCCATCTTTATCGCCTCGCTGATCGGTCTCATCGCCGTCAAGGTTCCAGGCATTGGCGTCACGGTCAATGGAGCTGCCCGCTGGCTTGCGCTCGGACCCATCACGATCCAGCCCTCCGAGTTTGCAAAGGTCGGGACGCTCCTGATCGTCGCAGCGATACTCGCGACCAGGAAACGGCCGCCGGAGACCGTCAAAGAACTGTTGATGCCAATTGGCCTGATCGTCGGTGTGGTCTGCGCGCTGATCATGGTGCAGCCCGACCTCGGCACGACGATTGCGGTCTGCCTGATGGTCTTTGCCCTGCTCGTCGTCGCGGGCACCAAAAAGTCGTTGCTCACCTTGGTGCTTGGTGCCGGCCTCGTGATCGGGTCCTTGCTGATTTATGCAGCGCCGTACCGTCGCGATCGCTTCCTCGCGTTCCTCGACCCGTGGGCGCAGAGTGCCGATGGCGCGTACCAGGTGGTCCAGTCGATGATTGCGATCGGCTCGGGTGGCATCTTCGGGGTTGGCTTAGGTGGCAGCGTGCAGAAGGTCAACTTTCTGCCTGAGGCGCACACCGACATGATCTTTGCCGTGATTGGCGAAGAGCTAGGCCTGTTCGGCTCGGTCTTAATTGTCGCGCTGTTTGCGGTCTTCGCGTGGGCGGGCTACACGATCGCGATGCGCACAGTCGATCCGTTTCAACGCCTCTTGGCTGCTGGCGCGACGGCGCTGATCGTGGGACAGGCAATTGTCAACCTTGGCGCCGTGATGGGTATCTTGCCGCTAACGGGCATTCCGCTGCCGCTGATCTCCTACGGATCGTCGTCGCGGATCGTGATCTTGGCGCTGGTCGGCATGCTGATCGCAATCAGCCGCGAGCCGCAGATTGCGCCACCGAAGCCACGAAGACGCGCGCCAGAACCCGAGCCCGATGCTGCAGTTGCGCGTCCGCCCCGACAGCGGACCACGGCGAAAGCGCGCTAGGCGCCGCGGCGTCCTCTAGCCTTGAAGGTATGCCAGTGCGGATCCTGATTGCTGCTGGCGGAACCGTTGGCCACGTTGCACCTGCGTTGGCGGTCGCCGACGCGTTGCGCGAGCGTGGAGCAGACGTCACGTTTGCTGGTACGCCAGCGCGGATCGAAGCCGAGCTTGTGCCGGCTCGGGGCTACCCGTTCGTACCGTTCGCTGTCGACGGTTTTCCTCGCCGCCTGAGTCTCACGCTCGTCAAGGCGCTTGGTCGGGCAGCTGTCGCCCCGATTGCCTGCTCGCGGATCATCAAGGACGTTCGGCCCGACGTGGTCTTTGGGGTCGGAGGCTTCGTCGCTGGGCCAATGCTGGTCGCGGCTCGCCGACACTCAATTCCTTCGGCGCTGAGCGAGGCCGATGCGCGACTTGGCCTGGCCAACCGGCTGGCGGCACCGCTCGTCGATCGCGTCTTTCTCGCCTTCGCTGTGGCGGGACGCACCGGCCCAAAGTACCTCGTTACGGGACGCCCCGTCGATCGAGCCTTTCTCGAGACGACGCGTGCTGAAGCCCGCAGCCAGTTGGGCCTAACGCTGGAGGAGCGCGTGATTGTCGCGTTCGGTGGCTCGCTCGGTGCGGGGCCCATCAATAGCGCTCTGCGCGCTGCGTATGACGGCGCGGTACCCGCTGGCCAACGCATCTACCTGATCGCCGGTCGTGGCAAGGCTCGTACCACGAGCAGTCCAGAGCGCTTCGAAGAGCAAGAGTTCACCACTGCCATGCCGACGCTCCTCGCGGCCGCCGATGTGGTGGTGGCCCGTGCGGGTGGGTCCGTTGCCGAAATTGCCGCTGCTGGGCGCGCTGCTGTCCTGATTCCTTGGGCTGGTGCAGCAGATGATCATCAGACGCTGAATGCCGCTTCGTTTGCAGCCGCCGGCGCAGCCACCGTGATCTCCGATGCTCAGCTGACGGCGCATGTGCTGCGTAAGGCGATCGACGCAATCATCGGCGACGCCGCACGCCAGGCCGAGATGGAGCAGGCAATGCGTTCGCTCGCTCGTCCCAACGCAGCGCAAGAGATGGCCGACGAACTGCTGCGCCTCGCCAAGGAGTCCAAGCGATGAGCATCCACCTCGTCGGCGTGGGGGGAGCGGGCATGAGTGGTATTGCGCGCGTGCTGACTCAACGCGGGCAGGTGGTGACGGGCTGCGATCGCGACGCGACTGCATTGACGAAGGCGCTGATCGCGGAAGGTATCGCCTGCGACGTGGGCCATAGTGCCGAGCACGCAGAGAACGCTGAGCGCCTGATCGTCTCTGGTGCCATTGCCGACGACGCTCCCGAGCTGGTCCGAGCGCGCGAACTTGGACTGCCGATCCAACATCGAGCCGAGGCACTTGCCGACATTCTTCGCGAGCACGCTGCTCGCGTCGTCGTGACGGGTGCGCATGGCAAGACAACGACGAGTGCCATGCTGGCCGCTGCCGCAGTCGAGCTCGGTCTCGACCCAACGTTTGTCGTTGGGGGCGAGGTCCGTCAGCTCGGCACCAACGCACGGGGTGGATCGGACCAGATCGCGATCGTGGAGGGCGACGAGTCTGATCGTTCCGTTCTCCAACTCCCGGCAACGATTGGCGTGATTCT
>JAEMTW010000270.1 GCA_016462095.1 Thermoleophilia bacterium | reverse complement strand
GGGCAGATCATGAGTCGCGCAACGGTCGACCTGACGGCACTGCGCCTGTTTCTCGGCTACGGCATCCTCTTCTTTACGCAGCACACCGTTTCTGTCGTGGCCGTGATGGCCGTGTTGTTGTGGATGAATCCGCTCGTCGCCGCGTTTGTACTGGTGATCGTGCCACCACTCGGCCTGCTCGCCGTGATGTACTCGCGCCGTTCGCAGCCAATCGTGACGGAGGCCCAACAGGCGCTCGCACACGTGACCACGCAGGCCGAGGAGTCCGTCGTCGGCGTGCGTGTGATCAAGGCTTTCGGTCAAGAAGACAAAGAGGTCTTGCGTTTCCGCGACCGCGCCACCGACGTCTTTACGCTCAACGTGACGGCCACGCGACTGCGCTCGCAGTACGTGCCGATCATGGATTTTCTGCCGACGATCTCGATCGCGCTCCTGATGCTCGTCGGTGGCCGCGAAGTGATCCAAGGCTCGATGAGCCTCGGCGATTTCGTCACCTACAGCCTCTTGATCGCACTAATGGTGATGCCGCTACGGATGCTCGGCATGTGGATCGGTGAGGCCCAACGCTTTGTGGCAAGCGCGATCCGGATCTTCGCGATTCTTGATACGGAGGCCGAGATTGTCGATGCGCCCGACGCCCAGCCGTTGCCGGCCGGTGGCGGCGCGATCCACTTCGACAACGTCACCTTTGGCTACGACTGGGACCGTCCAATCGTGTCGGGTGTCAACCTCGACATCGCGCCCGGCTCGACCGTCGCGATCATCGGCCGCACGGGCTCCGGCAAGACGACGCTGACGCAACTCGTGCCGCGCTTCTACGACGTCCAACAAGGCTCGGTCCTCGTTGAGGGCGTCGATGTGCGCGACCTGCAACTCGATGAGTTGCGCGGCGCGATTGGCATCGTCGCCGAGGACACCTACCTCTTTTCCGCCACGATCCGCGACAACATTGCGTTCGGTAAGCCCGAGGCGACGGATGCTGAGGTCCAGAAGGCGGCCGAGCGCGCACAGGCAGCGACGTTTATCGAGGAGCTGCCGGACGGCTACGAGACGCTCGTTGGCGAGCGTGGCCTGACCCTCTCGGGTGGCCAGCGCCAACGCATCGCGATTGCGCGCGCGCTGCTGCTCGATCCGCGCATCCTGATCCTCGACGACGCCACGGCCTCTGTCGATGCCTCCACGGAGAGCCGCATTCGCCGCGCGCTCGAGGAGGTCATGCAGGGCCGGACGACGCTGATCATTGCCCATCGCCTCTCCACGATTGCGCTCGCCGATCGCATCGTCGTGCTCGACGATGGTCGCATCGCCGCCGATGGCACGCACGACGAATTGATTGGCACGAACGACGTCTACCGCGAGATCCACGACCACGGCCTCGTCGATCGGCGCTTCGTCGATGCCGACGGCGACCACGTGATTATTCCCGTTGGTGTCGACCAGGAGGAGGGCTCGTGAGTCGCGGCCCGATCGGCATCGGCGGCGCTGTCGTCTCGGGCAAGGGCCTCCGCAAGCAGGGCCTGCAACGGCTGGCGCGGCTTGGCACGTATGCGGGTCCCTACCGGTGGCGTCTAATCGGTGCGATTACCGCGATGTTTGGCGTGCTGGCCTGCACGCTCGCACTGCCGCTCCTGCTGAAGGCCGCGATCGACTCGGCGATCATCCCCGGCGACACGCGCCTGCTCGCCTTTATCGCCGGCAGCGTGGGGTTGGTCGGCATCGTCGGCAGTGGCCTGGGGCGCGCGGAGCCGTACCTGACGGGCTGGGTGGGAGAGCGCATCCTGACCGACCTGCGCGGCGACCTCTTCGCCCACATGCAGAGCCTCTCGATGAGCTACTTCGAGCGGCAGCGCACCGGCGTCTTGATCTCGCGCCTGACGAACGACGTTGAGGCGCTCCAGCAACTCGTCAAGGATGGTCTGACCTCGACGGTCCGCAACGTGCTGACCCTGGTCGTCGCCGGCACGATCCTGCTCTTCCTCGACTTCCGCCTCGCGCTCGCGACGATCATCGTGTTCCCGCTGATGGCCGTGTTGACGTACTTCTTCCGCGGCCAGAGCGCCCGCGCCTACCGCCTGATG
>JAEMTW010000085.1 GCA_016462095.1 Thermoleophilia bacterium | reverse complement strand
GTGCGCTCCGCAGGCAGACCTGCTAAGCGCGTGCAACGCACTATACCGGTGATACGTTCTCCGCACAAGGCATTGTGATATAAAGCACAAACGGCGCTGTGTAACGCGACTAACTCCCGAGCCAGCAGGCGGTGACAATGCCGCTACGGCTGAACTTCGCGCGCGTACGCGTCGGGGTAGCCCTGACCCTGAATGGTCGTTGCCGCCAAAGCCGCCTCGTCCTTCGTGGTGTACGGCCCCGAGAACACAGCCCAGTAGCCTGGGTTGAGCGATGGGAACAGTGAGGAGTCGAGCACGCCCACCATCGGCACGCCAGCAGCAGTTGCCTGATCGGCGATCGCTTGGGCATCGGCCTCCATAAAGCTGGCAGCGTCCTTCGAAGCGAGGATCACCGCGTAGCCACTCTGGTCGGCAGGCCAGCCACTCACGGTGCCACCGGTGTCCGTCATGCCGGTGTCGGTGATGCCCGTGTCGATAATGCCGGTGTCGGTGATGCCCGTGTCCGTCATGCCGGTGTCGATGATGCCCGTGTCGGTAATGCCCGTGTCCGTGATACCGGTAGCCGTCGTCGCCGAGGTCGTGACCGGATCTTCGCCATCGTTCGTGGTACGCAAGGCGACCCAGGCAAGACCAACGCCCGCGATGATCAAGACCACCGCAATGATTGCCAAAATCGAGGTGTTGCGGTTGGCGAACGCGGAGCCTCCACCCGGCGGCGGTGGAATCTCGTCAACTGCGAGGCGCTCGCCACATTCGAGGCAGTAGCGCTGATCCGCTCGCATCGGCGAGAGGCAGGCCGGGCAGCGGGCAACATCGGCAGCCGGCAGTGGCGCTTCGAACTGCGGACCGCCCGGGAGTGGACCGTCGATCGTGGGCTGGTCGTCGCTGCTCACTGAGTGGCTGTCCCGCAGTAGGCGCAAAAGTTTCCGTCGACGGGAATTGCTGCCGTGCAGCTCGAGCACTTCTTCGACGACATCGCAACGGTTCCCGGCGGTAGCGCGGTCCGCCCACTCGCCGCATGCAACGTGAGTGCGCCATCGATCTCGCGCGCACGTTGCTCAACGGTGACGGCCTCGGCGGCACGCAGGCGCAAGAGATGAAAGTTGAACTGGTCGCGGCGCGCCATCTCGATCAGCAGTCCACCAAGGTCGCCACGCAACTCTTGGTAGCGGCGCGCGAGCCCGGCGCGTTCCTTGCGCAACTCGCTCGCAGCCTTCTTCGCCTCGCCGGGAGCCGAGGAGACCTGTTGGATCTGCTTGCCCTTGGCGTCCCGCACTCCACTTGCGGCAACGGTCACGACAACCTCCCCAGCAGAGTTGGGTCGTTGCGCAGACAGTCGCGCTCGGTCGGAAAGGCCTCCCATTTCGCTTGGAGTATACGGGGAATCGCACGCGCATCTGGTTCCGCATCGGTGAAGACACGCACGTAGCACTGCTGGCGCAGGTTCCGGTGTTGCGTCACGATGCACGGGTTCAGCTATCCGCGGAGGCGATATGACGCACATTGTTGGAGTGGTCGGGCTTGGCACCATGGGCGCTGGGATCGTGCAGGTCTGTCTCGCCGCAGGACATACCGTGATTGGGATGGATGGCGTTGAGGCTGCCCGTGACAATCTTGCCGCCCGTGTCGAAAAGGGGCTCCAGCGCGGCGTTGCCAAAGGCACGTTGACGGCCGAGGACTGCGCCGCTGCGCTTGCGCGCCTGACGACGACTGACAGCGTTGACGGTTTCGCCGACGCTGATCTGATCATCGAGGCGATTGCCGAGATCCCACAGGTCAAGCACGACCTGTTTCGCGAGCTCGCGGCGGCGACCAAGCCGGACGCGATCCTAGCCACGAACACGTCAGCAATTAGCGTGACGGGTATCGCCGAGGCGAGCGGTCGTGCCGAGCGCGTCGTCGGCCTGCACTTCTTTAACCCCGCACCCGTGATGCCGCTCGTCGAAGTTGTCCATACCCAGCATGTCGATCCCGCCGTCTACGCGGCCGCGATCGAGTTTGCCGAGGGGCTTGGCAAAGAAGCGGTTCCGTGCCCTGATACCCCGGGCTTTATTGTCAATCGCATTCTCGTGCCGATGCTCAACGACGCGGTGCGCACGTACGCCGAGACGGGCGCCGACCCGGCCGACATCGATCGCGCCTTGCAGGCGGGAGCGGGCTGGCCGATGGGTCCGCTTGCATTGATCGATCTGATTGGCGTTGATGTCCAGGTCCACGCCTCGCAGGCGATTGCTGAGGGGCTCGGCGACGACCGTTGTACTCCCCATCCACTGCTTTTGCAGATGCTTGAGGAGGGCAAGTTGGGACGCAAGACCGGCGTTGGTTTTCACCGCTACGACGCGTCCTAACGCAACCATCACACCTTGCTGCCGTTCGGAGAGCATAATGCGCGTGTGCTTCGCATAGTCCTCGCTCTGGTGATCCTGCTCGTGGCTGTTCCCGTGGCCGCTGCCAAGTCGTTCGAGATGGAGGCTGCGAGCGGCGAGTTCTCCTACCGCGGTGTTGCGCGCTTTGACTCGATGGTGGTGGTCGAATCGATCAGTGCAGGGGCGCAGTTGAGTGGGCCGCTGGAGCTGAAGGAGAGCATCAAGTGCGTCGACGAACAACCGCTGCAGACCTGCATCAAGATCGTCAAGGGTAAGGCACCAGTCGAGTTGCGTGTGCTGACGCCGATCACGGTGAGTTTGCATCGGCAAGGCTCGTTTACGCTGATGATTCGTCGTGCGAACGCGCTGACCCACGTGTGGGTGAGTGGCTGTGGCCAGGTTGGGTTGCGAGGCGCAGGCACGTATCGGGCGGATGGTGGTGACGATGTCACCTACGTCGCGAAGGACAAGCCGACTAGTTTACGGTTGAAGTAGCGAGGGACGATGGCCGAGCGCATTCTGATTGTTGAAGACGAGATCAACATTGCTACGCCTGTCAAGACGTACCTCGAGAAGGCCGGCTTCGACGTTGATCACGCGCTGACGGGTACCGATGCGTTGCGGCTGATGGAGGCGACGCCGCCGAACCTGATTGTCCTGGACCTCAACCTGCCCGATATTGATGGTCTCGAGGTGTGTCGGCGGATTCGCGCCACCTCGCAGGTGCCGATCATCATGGTGACGGCGCGCGACGATGACATCGACAAGATTGTTGGTCTTGAGGTTGGTGCTGACGATTACCTGACGAAGCCGTTCAACGTGCGTGAGTTGGTGGCGCGCGTCAAGGCGATCTTGCGGCGCGCACCGACGACGGCACAGCCGATTGGTGGGGTCTTGACACACGGCCGCGTCTCGATCGATCGTGGTCGTCACGAGGTCTTGCTCAACGGCGAGGTTGTTCAGCTTGCACCCAAGGAGTTCG
Source organism: Thermoleophilia bacterium (assembly GCA_016462095.1). GTDB lineage: Bacteria > Actinomycetota > Thermoleophilia > Gaiellales > F1-60-MAGs149 > F1-60-MAGs149. The sequence goes on along the minus strand of JAEMTW010000085.1, from coordinate 4,174 downwards.
ATCTGCTCTGGACCTTGCTGGAGGAGCGCGGCCATGTGCTGACGCGCGATCAATTGCTCGAGCGCGTCTGGGGCTATACCTTTGCGGGCGATACGCGTACGGTCGATGTTCACGTCCGTCAGCTGCGTCGCAAGCTTGGTGACGATTGTCCGGTCGTGACGGTGTGGGGCGTGGGGTACAAGGTCGGCGACGATGTTGCTGCTCCGTAGCCTGCGCGCGCGGCTGCTGATCATCGGGATCGTGCCCGTGCTGGTGGCGTTGGTCGTGACGGCTGTGATGACGGTACGGTCGGTCAACCAGTTTTCGGAGTATCAGCGGTACGAGGCACGTACGCAGCAGGAGCGCGATTTGAAGCGCTTGACGACGGGACTGTCGCGTGAGTACGCGCCGCTGGTTGGCGGCCTGTTTATCGGCAAGAAAAATGATGTGCTGCAAAGCGTGCACCTCGAGGCCGCGTACGGCAGCTCGTTGTATTTCATCGCAACGATGAAGAGCGCCACGGTCAACGCCGAGGGCCTCGATTTGAAAAAACTGCAATGGGTTCAACCACTGTCCGCCACGATCGAAAAGCGGCTCAGCAACGGTCAGGCAGTTGTGATCCCCGCGGCGTACGTGCCTGCGGCACTCAGTGGCGATGTCGTGGTGGCCCGTGGCTTGTTTCCAACCGAGCAGAGCGATTTTCTTGGTGCCAGCTCGGGCCTGTTGGTTGTGGCGCGCCCCGCCGTCCAGGTTTCCTCGCCTGCGGGGACGCTGCGGCGCGCGCTGATTCCGGCGTTTGCTGTTGGCACTGCGGTGGCGATTATTCTCGCGCTCGTGCTTGGCCTTCGCCTCGTCCGTCCGCTGCGGCGGCTGGCGGCGGCGGCGCGAGCGGTGGCGCGTGGTGACGATGATGTGCCGCTCGACACGACGCGGGTCGACGAGATTGGGATGGTCAATCGCGCGTTCTCCGACATGACTGTGAGACTGACGGAGGCTCGCGACACCGAGCGCCTCTTCCTGATGCGCGTCTCGCACGAGTTGCGTACGCCATTGACGGCTATCCGTGGTCAGGTCGACGCCTTGGCCGATGGCATTTTCGATGATGAGGTTTCGCGTCAGACGGCGTATGAGGCGATCACCGCTGAGTCGCTGCGTCTCAATCGCCTCGTTGGGGACCTGCTCGACCTTGCGCGGTTGCAGGCGAAACGTTTTGGACTCGAGGCCGATGAGGTCGATCTGAACGTGTTGCTTGAGCAGGTTGTGACGGGTCAGGGTGGCGCGGCGCGCGAGCGGGAGATCACGATCGGGTTGCAGTCGGGTGTGCTGCCGGTCGTGATTGGTGATGGTGATCGCATCTTGCAGATCGTCTCGAACCTCGTCCGCAATGCGGTTCGTTGGACGCCAGATGGCGGCACGATCACCGTCGCGGCGCTCGCCGAGGCTGGCCGTGTGTGGATCACCGTCGACGACTCTGGGCCGGGTATTCCTCTCGAGAAGCGCGCCACGATCTTCCGGGCGCTCTACACGGAGGACGGCACGGGGACTGGGTTGGGTCTTGCGATTGCTCGCGAGCTGTCGTCGGCAATGGGTGGCAGCGTGGCGGTTGGAGATTCGCCGCATGGTGGTGCTCGTTTTGTGGTGGAACTCCCGTGCATTCGCGCGCGGTCCGAGAGTGTCTCTGCGACAGCTCGGTAGCGATGCTCGCGGAGTTGAGGATGGAGTGACTCACGACCTTGCGGGTGTGCCCGCTCGGCGTTAGGCGAGATCACACATGGTCGGTCTGCGCGATCGGTGGTCGCGCAGAACCTCGCGAGGTGCCTGATGGAAACACTGTGGACGACGATGGTGCGGTTGATGCACCGACTGACGGATCGGCGCGGGCAGGGCACGGTTGAGTATCTCGGCCTGGTGCTCGCCGTGGGTGCGTTGCTCTTGGCCGTCTCCGTGCAGGTCAAGGGTGGCGGGGCCGGGATCGGTGGTCAGATCTCGAAATCGATGGAGAAGGCAATCTCCTCGATCACTCAGCCCTAGTCTCGGCTCGGCTCGGCTGGCCGCTCGTGGCCGGCCGGGCCGACGCACGGGCTGTCGGTCGAGGAAATCATGTCGAGGATCAGTTGATCATCGCGCAGCACGCCGATGCGCCAGGCCTGGCTGCGTGGCAGCGGCGAGTACATGGTGCGGTCAGCCGTCAGGAGGACGACGGGACGACAGAGGACGATGTCGTCTGCACGCGTTGCTGGTGGCTGGGGGTCAGCACCAGCGGACAGGCTGGCCAGCAGGTGGATGGCGCTGAGCGCCAGACCGAGTGGTCGCGCGATGCGGTCGGCCACGATGCCGGCTCCGTCCCAGCCCAATGCGGTTGCAGCAGCGACGGTGCGATCTGTCCCTGTCGTTTGGCCAGCGGCGTAGAGTGCCTCATCGCTCGCCGTAATGACCCGCAGAGAGATCTCGCCGGTGCCGCGTGCGACGATGCGGCGCGTACCAGAGCGGCTCGGCAGGGAGCGGATCGTCAGATCGGCCAACCATGAAGAGTGGCGCACGGGGAGGCGCGTGACGATCGCCGCACGCAGCTGTTGATCGGCTGCGTCTGTGCCAATCGACTCGGCGAGCCAGGCGCGTGCGCCACTCAGCGAGATTGCCCCCGCACGACCAGACAGCGCGTGGTCGAGTGCGAGCATGGCCGCTGGCGGTGGTGTTGCCGTCCTGCCGAGTCGCTCGGTGATCGTCTGGACGAGATTGGTGTGAACGACCATTACGGTCGTCGTGGTGAGCAGTGCGGCAACGACCAGCAGGATCGCCAGCCACTCCACGCTCGCCTGGCCGCGGCGTGGGTCAGCAGGAGACTGCATGGCTCCAGACCAGCTCGTGCTCGATCAGGCGTCCGGCACGAACGACGGCGATGTCGACTGCGGCGATCGGCGTGCCGAGTCGTAGGCGAGTCGCCTCGAGCGGGTGGTGGTCGACCCACGTCGCGGTTGCGTGGTTGGTGCGCCAGACAAAGCGACAGACGATGACGTCACCTTCGCGGCTCCCTGCGGGCGTGCCGCGCGTTGTGGTCTCGGCGGCGGCCGCACCAGCACCAATCACGATCGCAGCCGCGGCCGTCGCAGGATTGATCGAGCTGATCAGAGTGACAACGCCAGACGTACCGAGTTCGATGGCTTTGCTGGCCTCTGATGCTGACTGTGAAGCAAGCCAGCGCCGCTCATCGTCCGCGGAGACGAGCCGTAGCGTGCGGGTCGCGCGGGGTGCCTCGTGTGACCACGCCCCGCTGGTGACGCTTGGCCCGACGCCGTTGAACTCTGCTCGGGCGAGCGCCCACGCCGGGTCGGTGAGGGGGCGCAGGCGACCCGTGGCAGCAGGTGGCGTCGCGGCTCGTAAGGCGTGTGAGAGAACGAGGGCGCGCGCCTCGCTTGGGCCGATCTCCTGGCTTAATCGTTCAATCGCATCGTTGATCGTTGGGCCCGACCCAGTCATTGCCGCGTCGACATAGGCCAGGGCGGCCGGGCTGGCCGTCGGGGGCTCCGAACGATCGAACACGGACTGGACAGCGGCAACGATGCCACTGGCAGGGAGCGTTGTCGCACCGATCGCAAGCAAAGCGGCAACACAGCCGACCAGCGTGACGTATTCGACAGTGCTCTGGCCGCGTTGCGATCGCATAGGAGCAGCATGCGTGCGGGGCGCCGCCGGTGGCCGCGCGCAGTCGCCACAGTTCGACGTGCTCTGTGGCGGGGAACGCACCATCCGCTACGAGTGGCACACGGCAGTGCATCGATGGCGAGCGGATTCACACGCGTTCTGGGCGCCACGGCGTCTCGACTCCGGGCCTTTTTTGTGCGGAGACTCAGCGTCTCTGCGCGAGCGACCGAGCGTCAGAACGATCTACACGCTTGGCGGTTGCGTTGACGCGTCAGCGTCGGCGATCCGCTCGAGCTGCGAGCCGACCCGATCGAGTGCCCAGGTGATGCGTTCGAGTTCTTTCTCGATGCGCTGCGAGCGCGCTTCGAGTCGCGCGACGTCGCCGCGCACGGCACCAAGCCCGTCGACCAGTACGTCGACAACAACTTCGAGATCTTCGACGCGACCGACGCGCTCCGCCCGGACGTCCGCAGCCAGCGCGCGAGTGCGCTGCGCCGTATCGATTGCCAGCGCGTGCAACTCGGCGACGCGGTGATCAACGCCCGTGCCCTCG
>JAEMTW010000084.1 GCA_016462095.1 Thermoleophilia bacterium | reverse complement strand
GTGCTGGTCGGTAGCTTCTTCGCGGTTGCCCGCAAGGTCGATCGCTCGCTGGCCACGATCGCGCTCGTACCGATCGTGGGATTGCTGATTGGTTCGGGGTCGCCCGACGGTCTACGCTCTGCCTTCGAGCTGGTTGGAGCGTCGCTGATTGGGGGAGGGCTCTACCTGCTGCTGCTCGATCGCGTCTGGCCGAGCTCCGAGCACCCGTCTGTTGCCCTGGAGGGGCGTGCGAAGCGCCTGCTACCCGCCTTGATCTTGGCACTACCCGTCGGCTACGTCGTGGCCTCGTTGCTGTTCGACTGGCACATCGCCGCCTACGCCTTCGCGCTCCTTGCACTGCTCGTAATCCTCAACGCGCGTGGTGCGCATCGCACCACGCAGCATGAGTTACTCGGCTTTCTCGTGATCGTCGCACTCGTGGCGATTGAGGTGCAGATCGCCGTGCGCGTCGACGTGATGGTCTTTACCGCGCTGATCGTGGCGATCGTTGGCGCCTGGCGCGCAGAGCGGGGGACCGTACCGCTCTGGAGCATCCTCGGCACGCTGCTCGTGCTGATCGCCAGCGTGGCGTAGGGGGAGGACACCACATCCGCGCGGTTGTGATGTCCTCCTCCCACCAACGAACCAAACGTGATCATCCAATGGAGGACATCACAACCGCGCGGATGTGGTGTCCTCCCCCAACAACGACTGAGGGGCGGCCGGAGCCGCCCCTCAGGGAAGAACACGATCGTGCACGTCTCTAGTGGGAGACGGAGGCTGCTGCCTTCTCGGGCACCAGCCTCTCCTCGGCGAAGCGGGAGAGACGGAACGGCTCGATCAGGTCGGGCGTGCGGCCCGTTCCGATCAGCTCGGCCATCGTCTCGCCGCAGACAGCGGAGGCCTTAAAGCCCCACGTGCCCCAGCCGGCGTCGATCAGGAAGTTATCAACCTCGGTCTTGCCCATGATCGGCGAGAAGTCCGGGGTCATATCGCAATAGCCAGTCCACTGGCGCTGGATCTTCAGGCGCGCCAGCAATGGCACCACGTCCAGGGCATTCGCAGTGGAATGCTCGAGGAACGTGTTCGTCGAACGCATGCTGTAGGTCGTGTACGGCTCGATCTCCGAACCGATCAGGATCTCACCACGGTCCGTCTGCGAGATGTACGTGTGCAAGTTCGCCGACACGATGATCTTGTGTAGGAGCGGCTTGACCGGCTCGGTCACGAAGGCCTGCAGCGGATGGTTCGTGATTGGCGTGCGAATCCCAGCCATGTCCGTAACCTGCGTCGTCCAACCAGCGACGGCGCTCATCACAATGCCAGCGTCGATCGGGCCCTGATTGGTATCAACGCCGATGCACTTGCCCGAACCATCCTTGCGGATGCCGGTGACCTTGATGCCCTGATGGATGTGGCCACCACGCATGCTGAACTGCGAGCCGTAGCCCCAGACAACAGCGTCATGACGCAGCACCGAGCCAGGCGGGTGATACAGCGCCGCCTCGATCGGGTACGGGATGTCCATCGACATGTTGAGCTCGGGGCAGAGTTCTGCGATCTCGTCGCGGAAGATCAGCCGGGAGTCAACGCCGAGCAGCTTGTTGGTCTCTGCGCGCTCGCGCTGAACACGCACCGACGAATCGGTGTGAGCAAGCGTGAAGTGGCCGAGATTCGACATCATCATGTTGAAGTCAAGGTCGGCAGAGAGACCGCGCCACAGTTCCATCGAGCGCTCGTAGAAGCGAATGCCCTCAGGCGTGCGGTAGTTCGAGCGGACGATGGTCGTGTTACGACCCGAACCGCCAGCACCGATGTAGTTCATCTCCAAAACGGCGATGTTCTCGGCCTTGAGACCATGGTTCTTGACCAGGTAGTAGGCCGTGCCGAGGCCGTGTGCGCCGCCGCCAATGATGACGACGTCGTACGACTTCTTCATGTCGTACTTCTTGAAGAACGTACGTCCTCGTAGAAGACCGCTCACGAGACCGTCACCCCTTCCGTACCGACACCAATGGGATCGACAGCCGGAGCCTCGATCTCATGCATGTTGACTTTGTGTCCCGCGTGGTTCAGCGCCTCGCGGACGTGCAGATGGACCTCAGCGCCCGTCATGATGTCGATCCGATTGGGGCGGACGAAGAGCTTGCCTGCCACGTGGCAGACGCGTCCGACCGTGAAGACCGGTGCACCGTCAGAGACGGGGAGCTTCCAGTTGGCTTCGCGCGCGAAGACCTCTTCGCAACCCTCACCGACGAGGGAGAAGAACGACCAGCCATCGGTGTGATCGATGACGAGAGCAGCGTTGCCCTCGCCGGAGAGCTGACCCTGAAGATCCTCGACGAGTGCCGCGGCCGTGCCGGGCTGCCCGACGAAGATAACCTCATCGTCAGTGATGCGGCCAATAAGCGTGCCGGCAGGCTGCGTGAGCCCGTCGAGCGCCGACTTTTGGCCGAAGCAGCGAACCTTCGCTGCGCCTTTGACTTCAAATAGATCAGGCACGGAGCTTGACTCCCTCGGGATCGTAGAAGGCGTGTCCGGCAATGGTCGCCGGAGCGCCTCCAATGGTGATGGTCCCGCCTTCCTTGGCGTGTTCAGTCACGACCCACGCAAGGCCAACGGGATGGCCGAGGACGTACGACATCTTGGAGGATGTCACTCGACCCGCAAGGTTGCCGCCAATGGTGACGGTCATACCTTCTGGGGGTGTCGCCATACCGGGCTCCATTTGCCACGGCACGAGCGTCTCGCGGGGGGTGCGTCGCTGTGCTCGAACGAGCGCAGCCTTGCCAACGAAATCGGGCTTGTCGAGCTTGACGGCCCATTCCATCGAGACCTTCCAAGGGTTGGTCTCGAAGTCTGTGTCCTGGGAGATGATGATGTGACCCTTCTCCAGGCGCAGGAGACGCTGAGCATCGAGGCCGAAGGGGCGGATATCCCACTCCTTGCCGGCCTCGAGAATCGCGTCCCACATGTCGACTGCAGCTGCAGCCGGGAAGTGCAGCTCGTAGGCGAGCTCGCCGACGAAGCCGAGGCGGATCGCCAGGCAAGAGACACCGTTGACCGTGATGCGCCGATGGCGCAGGTACGGGAACGTCTCCTTGTCCAACGGATCGTCCGACAGCTTCTGGAGCAGGTCGCGGGCGTGCGGACCAGCAACGTTGACAGCAGCCAACGAGGCGGTCTGATTGACCACGAACACGTCCAGGCCCCAGGCTTCACGCCAATCCAGCATCCACGACTCGAGACGCTCAGCACCCGAGGTGGTGACGGTGCAGTAGAACGCGCCGCCTTCCAGGGCGCAGACGGTGCCGTCGTCGATGATGACGCCACCCTCTTCGAGCATCAGGCCATAGCGCAGGCGGCCGGGCTCGAGGTCCGCGATGCGCATCGGGTAGATGCGCTCAAGGAACTCGACCACGTCCGGGCCTGCGAGCAGGAACTTGCCGAGCGTGCCGACGTCGATCACACCGACGCGATGGCGCACGGCCTCGTACTCGGCCTGCATGTCGCCGTAGGAGAAGATGCGCTTCCACGGACCGGCCCAGAGGGTCGTCGCGCCCATTTCCAAGTGCCGCTGATGGAGCGGTGTGTGCCGCTCGATGTGGTGACGCGCACCCGCAGCAGCCTGCTGGACTTGGATCGGACGAACCGGGGGACGGAGCGTCGTCGGCGCCGAGACACGGGCAGCCTCGGACGGCGTCTTGCGCTCTGCGATGGCACGGAGCTGGTCGGCGCAGAGGCGCCCCTGGCACGGTCCCATCGTGACGGTCGTGTAGCGCTTGAGCAGCTCGGCCGACTCGAAGCCCTCGTCGATTGCCTGCTCGACTTCCTTGACCGAAACGTCCTCACAGAGACAGACGTAGCCGGCCGTGCCGCACGTGCGCGGCTTCGAGGCGGGAGGATTGACGTACAGGGGCAGACCGGCTGCTGCAGTAGCACCGGCCTCGCGACCGTTGCTCTCTGCCTCGCTCAGCGAGGATCCCGGATGGGCAGAATCGCCCGTCAGGATGCAGGGCAGGTCGTAAATCAGCCGGGGGAGATGCATGTTCTGCTGAATCTCCGACCCGATTGCCAAGATGTCGCAGTTGATCTCTTCGGTTGCACCACCCGTGGTCTTGACGACGACGCCCGAGAGCTTCTTACGGCCCTTGGCCTCGACGATCGAGCCCTCGATCTGGCGGTTGCCAACGCCGCTGGCGTCAACGCCAGGAGCGGTGATCACGGCCTCGACGACAACACCGGCAGCGATCAGCGTGCGAGCGTGCTCGATAGCCTCCGGCTGCTCGGCCCAGACGACAGCGCGCTCGCCCGGCTTAACGCCATGGGCGCCGGCGAGACGGGCTGCGCCGCGACCCATGAAGATGCCAGGAAGATCGTTGTTCGGGAAGATCCGGTGGACCTCCATACCGCCAGCAGCAATCACGATTGCCTGCGGGTGAATGTGCGCAACGTGGTCGTCGGCGAGTGCGAGAACCATCGGACCCTCGTAGATGCCGATTGCAGCCGTACCGCTCGAGACCTCAATGCCTGGATTGCTGGCAGCCGTGGCGGCGAGACGATCGATTGCCTCTTTGGTCGGGCCGGCGGCAACGCGGGCACCAGGCGTCCACTGCTCGTCGATGACCATCACGCGCTTGCCGCCCTCAGCTGCCGCAATGGCTGCGGAGAGGCCGGCAACGCCAGCACCAATCACGAGCACGTCGGGGTGGCGATTAACGCGATCGATTTCGACTGGCGCATCCGACTTGTCGGAGAAGCCAAGACCGGCGACGCGGCGGATGACGCCTTCGGCGAGGGGCCAGGCGAACTTCGGCTTTGCCATCGTTTTGTAGTAGAAACCGACGGGCATCAGCGGATGCATCTTCTCGATCACGTTGAGTGCGTCGCGGTCGACCGACGGCCACGCGTTCTGACGCGAGACGACCTGGCCAGCCTTGGCTGCACACTGGCAGGCGCGGATGTTGACTTCGCCGTCGACGGTGACGAGGCAGTTGGGGCAGTCACCCGAGAGGCAGTAGAGGCCACGAGGACGGTGGTACTTGAAGGAGCGGGAGAAGACGCGGACGCCATCTCGGTAGAGTGCCGCGGCAAGCGAGTCGCCTGGCTGGATGGCGACTTCGCGCCCTTCGAACTCAATACTCACGCCGAACCCTCCTGATACTCCTCGCCTGGCTGGGCCAGGACGAGGTTCGTGCGCGTATCGCGGACGATGGTGTACCAACGACGTGTGCCGCTGGTGTGGAACCACCGCTCCCTCTGGACACCATCGACGTTGGCGCGAAGCCAGAGGTGGTCAATCGCCTCCTCGTCAGGTGCGTCGGGGGCGAGTGGGGGGCGTATTTCTCCGCCGTACGAGAACTCGCTGACGGGTCGGTAGCCGAATGGGGTTTTTATATGGAAGTGGCTCACAATTGGTTAAGGGTAGAGGGCGGGATTGAGGTCTGCATTGTGGAAGGTATACACACTAAGCAGGGTGTTTGCTGTACCTACGTCCCCCTCGCACGCGTTCGCGGGCGTTGTAGCCTCCATATAAGTGATTTCGCAGGTGGTGCGCGGCTGGCGCACCACCTGCGTAGATCACGCTAGTTTCCCTGTCGTTCCCTAGTCGTTACGCCCCGAGGAGTCTGTCGAACCGATGAAGTCGAGCCTTGAAATTGCCCAGGAGCACGTGCTCCGTCCAATCGCAGACATTGCTGCCGAGTATGGCATCGAGCCAGACGAGCTCGAACTGTTCGGTCGCTACAAGGCGAAGGTCGAGCTTTCGATCCTCGATCGCCTGAAGGATCGCCCTGACGGCAAGATCATCAACGTCACGGCAATCACGCCGACGCCGGCTGGTGAGGGCAAGACGACAACGTCGGTCTCGCTGACGCAGGGCATGGGCAAGATCGGTCGCCGAGCGATGTTGGCGCTGCGCGAGCCGTCGCTTGGCCCCGTCTTCGGTGTCAAGGGTGGTGCCGCAGGCGGGGGTTACGCACAGGTCGTACCGATGGAGGACCTCAACCTGCACTTCACGGGTGACGTCCACGCGATTACTGCTGCCAACAATCTGCTCTCGGCACTTGTCGACGCACACATCTTCCACGGCCACAGCCCGCAGATCGCGAACGTCACCTGGCGGCGCGCGATCGATGTCACGGACCGCTCGTTGCGCAACATCGTGACCGGCCTTGGTGGTGCCAAGAACGGCATCCCAGCCGAGTCCGGCTTCGACATCACCGCAGCGAGTGAAGTGATGGCGATCATGGCGCTCGCCACCGATGTGCCGGACCTGCGCCGCAAGCTTGGCGCGATCACGGTTGGCTACACCAAGGCTGGCGATCCTGTTACCGCCGAGGAGATCAAGGCCGCCGGCTCGATGGCCGTCCTCCTGCGCGACGCGATCAAGCCGAACATCGTGCAGACGCTCGAAGGTCAGCTCTGCCTGATGCACTGTGGCCCGTTCGCCAATATCGCCCATGGCAACAACTCGATCATTGCCGATCGCATTGGTCTCAAGCTCGGCGAGTACCTGATCACGGAGGCCGGCTTTGCTGCCGATCTGGGCATGGAGAAGTTCATGGATGTGGTCTGTCGCGTCGGCGGACTCAAGCCGCACGTCGTGGTGATCGTTGCCACCGTGCGTGCGCTGCGCCATCACGGCGGCGGCGATTGGAAGACGACGGCCGACATGGCGCAGATGCGCTCCGAGGTCGAGATCGGCATGGCTAACCTCGCCAAGCACATCGAGAACGTGCGTACCTTCGGCATTCAGCCCGTCGTCACGATCAACACGCGGCCCGATGACGAGCAGGAGTTGCTCGAGCTGATCAAGACACTCTCGCTCGAGGCCGGCGCATATGGTGCCGCAATCCACAACGGCTTTGGTGCCGGTGGCGAAGGCACGATCGAGCTCGCCGAGATCGTCGTTGCGGCAGCCGAGGCCCCCTCGGACTTCAAGCTGCTCTACGAGGACTCCGAGCCCGTCGCCACGAAGATCGAGCGCATCGCCAAGACGATCTATGGCGCTGACGGTATCGATCTCGCACCCGCGGCAATTGCAGCGATTGCCCGCTTCGAGAAGGAGGGCATCGCGCACCTCCCGATCTGCATGGCGAAGTCGCACCTGTCGTTGTCGCACGACCCGACGCTGCGTAACCGCCCAACGGGCTTCACGGTGCCAATCCGCGACATTCGTTCGTACACCGGTGCCGGCATGCTCGTGCCACTCTGCGGCGACATGCTGCAGATGCCGGGCTTCGGAGCCGAGCCGGCCGCCAACCAGATCGACCTAGCGCCTGACGGCACGGTGCTTGGGCTGTTCTAGGGCTGCGGCATTGACGCCCCGGTGTTTCAACCAGGTGGTTGGGACACGGGGGACACTACAAACCGGGGTTTGTCATGTCCCCCTCCAGCGTTGCCGCTGATCGAGGGGGACATGACAAACCCCGGTTTGTAGTGTCCCCCTCCCTGGATCGGCACGGTGCTCGGACTGTTCTAAGTCACGAACGACGAAGCCCCGGTGTCGCGACCAGACGGTTGCGGCACCGGGGCTTTTTTATTGGGAGGACACCACATCCGCGCGGTTGTCATGTCCTCCCTAGGTGAACGGCGGTCCCTGATCCAGGGAGGACATGACAAC
>JAEMTW010000083.1:4855-7607 GCA_016462095.1 Thermoleophilia bacterium | reverse complement strand
GGCCACGAGCCCAAGCGCGAGCACAACCAGCGGCGGCCAGACGCGCTCCACAATTCCGTGGGCTCGACTCATCGGTCGCTCCGCCGTCCATAACACTGCTGCGAAAGGTCGGTATCGTGCGTCACAGGCCGATGTGGTTCTCGGATCTGGTTGGAGAGCGGCATCGTGTCGTCTGCAGTAAGGGAGTTGTTCGAGTGAAGAACGCGCGTCCACCACGACTGGCAATGACGATCGCGCTGGTTGCGACAACAGTACTCGCGCTGCTCGTTGCCGCGTGTGGAGGCTCCACGAGCACCACCACCGCAACCAGCACGGCATCTGCACCAGCCGAGGTGACGGTTGCGCTCGACTGGACGCCAAATACGAACCACGTCGGTGTCTACGTCGCAGAAGCGCTCGGCTATTACAAGGCTGCTGGACTGACAGTCAAGCTGCTCCCCTACGCGGAGACGGCACCCGAGACGCTGGTTTCTGAGGGCATTGCCGACTTCGGCTTCTCGTACGCAAACGGCCTCGCCTTCGCGCGCGCCTCCGACCTCGATGTCGTGCAGGTCTTCGCCAATATCTCCAAGCAGCAGTACCAGCTGGCCTATCGCGCCGACGACTCGTCGATCGAGTCGCCAAAGGACCTCGACGGCAAGACCTACGCAGGCTTTGGCACGCCGGGCGAAAACTCGGAGGTAGCCACCGTCATCCAAGCCGACGGGGGCACAGGCAAGGTCAAGAAGATCGTGCTCAACACCAGCGCCTACGAGGCGGTCTACAACGGCAGCGCCGACTTTACGATCTCGGCCAATACGTGGGAGGGCATTGAGGCCGAGGTCAACGGCAGGCCGATGAAGTACTTCAACCCCGAGGAGTACGGCTATCCGGCCAACTATTCGTCGGCGATCATCTCATCGAATGCCTGGCTGACGGCAAACTCCGACGTCGCCAAGCGCTTCCTCGCCGCAACCATGAAGGGCTACGCCTACGCTGCGGAGGATCCACAAGAGGCCGCCAAGCTGTTGCTCGCGGCAAACCCTCAGACGCTCAAGAACCCGGCGATCGTCGAGCAGAGCATGGCGATGCTGGCAGGCGACGGCTACCTGACGAACACGGCCGGCCAGGTTGGTGTCGTCGACCCAGCCATGTGGACGACCTTTGGCGACTACCTCTACGACAACCAGTTGCTGACCGACGCCGACGGCAAGCCCGTCGCGACCCGCCCGGATTGGTCTACGTTCTATACGAACGACTACCTGCCGAAGCCCTGATGGACGCCGCCACCCTCGCCGGACACATCCGCAAACTCAAGCCTCGCTGTGGGGGCCACATCGTCGTGGCAATCGACGGAGCGGCTGGGAGTGGTAAGACGACGCTGGGCCGTGGTCTGGCGGGCGAGCTCGAAGCCACGCTCGTCCAAATGGAGTCGATCTACCCTGGCTGGGACGGACTCGACGAGGCCGCCATCCGACTCGTGCGCGCTGTGCTCGAGCCCTTTGCGCGCGGCGAGGACGGCTCGGTGCGACCGTGGGACTGGGAGCAGTCCTGCGAGGGCGAGCCGGTTGCGGTCTCCCCAACCTCGATCGTGATCGTCGAAGGTGTCGGGTCGGGAACCGCCGCTGCCGCCCCCTTCCTGAGCCTGCTCGTCTGGCTCGAGGCGAATGCCGCCGTTCGTCGCCGCCGGGCGATCGCCCGCGACGGCGACATGTTCGCTCCGCACTGGGAGCGCTGGGCCGCACAGGAAGACGCCCTGTTCGCGCGCGAGCAAACCCGCGAGCGCGCCGAGCTGATTATCCAGACGGACTAGGGGTTCTGACGCATCGAACCGCTTTGACGAATACGTCTCTCTGTAGCCGCCGTCCGCCATCTGCGTTGACGCCGTAACACCGTATGCTGCCGCCTATGACGGCGATCGAGCGCGAGGCAACATGTGTCTGGGAGGGCTCGCTGGCGCAGGGCGCGGGTCGCCTGTCGTCGGCCTCGAGCCTTGCCTTCAGTGGGCTCGCGGTATCGCTGCCCACTCGAATCGGGCAACCAGGCGACGAGACGAGCCCCGAGGAACTGCTCGCCGCGGCCCACGCTGGGTGCTACGCAATGGCGTTGGCGTCGATCCTGACCAATGCCGAGGTACCACCAGGCCGACTCGATGTGCGCTGCCGGATTAGCCTCGCCGACGTTCCCGGCGAAGGGTTTCGGATCACCCAATCTTCACTGATCATTGCTGCTGATGTCGGTGGCCTCTCGCGCGACGCACTACGTGCGGCGATGGATGCGGCCGACCAGACCTGCCCGTATTCGGGTCTCTTGCGCGATGCCGGTGCCGATGTCGAGTCGACAATCAGACGCTGACCATCAGCCACAGTCGGGCTCCGTGCGATAGGACTGCAACCCGCTTTCTAACCATCGGAGCAAAACAGTGCAGATCAAAACCATTCTCGCCCTCGCGTTTGCCGGGCTCGCCGTCGGTGCCCCACTCGCCACCGCCCAAGACGCGGATGACGCCAAGGCGATCATCCTGACCATCGACAAGACCAAGCCGTCGTCCGGACAGCTGATGTTCACGATCGAGCCCGAAGGCTTCGTCTACAAGAAGGTCCCGTACGCCGGTGGCAAAAACGTCGCTGGCACGGGCCATGCACACATCTACGCCAAAGCGGACGGTGCCAAGAAGGCCAAGTACATCGGCTGGACCGGCTCGGGCGTGACGTCGTGGACCGACAAGAAGATGCTGAAGGCCGGTACGACGTATCGCGTCTACGCGGTGTTC
>JAEMTW010000083.1:0-4755 GCA_016462095.1 Thermoleophilia bacterium | reverse complement strand
GGCCACGTCGGCTACATGCTGCAAAAAGACCTGCTGGTGCCCTGGCGCAGCGTCGTCGACAACATCACGCTTGGCGCGGCTCTGACGCGCGGTGTCACCAAGGCCGATCGAGCGCAGGCCGTCGACTTCGCACGGCGCTACGGGCTTGGCGACTTTCTCGATCACTACCCACACGCGCTCTCGGGTGGCATGCGCCAGCGCGTCGCACTGATGCGCACGCTCGCCACGAACCACGACCTCTTACTGCTCGACGAACCGTTTGGGGCGCTCGACTCGCAGACGCGACTCGAGATGCAGCAGTGGCTCCTCGAAGTCTGGGCCGAGACGCAACGCACCGTGTTGTTCGTGACGCACGATGTCGACGAGTCGATCTTCCTCTCCGACCGCATTCTTGTGATGAGCCCGCGGCCGGGACGAATCGTGTCGGAGCTCGTCGTCAATCTGCCCCGTCCCCGCACGCTGCAACAGATGACGGAGCCCGACTTTATCGCCATCAAGCGCCAGATCCTCGACCTTTTGCATGGGACGGCAGCCGGATGAACTGGCGGACTCCCGCACGCATTTTCCTGATCCCAGTCGTTTCGATCCTGCTCGTCTTTCTCGTCTGGGACCTGATCATCCGCATCTTCAACGTCGAGCCGTTCGTGGCACCGTCGCCCGGCGAAGCACTCGGTGCCCTGCGCGACAACTGGTCGATCCTCTGGCCCCTCGCAATTGAGACGATTCGCGAGACCGCCTACGGCTTCGTGCTCGGCGCAGTCCTCGGCTTCGTGCTCGCCGTCGCGATGGCGCAAACACGGATCGTCCAGGGCCTTGTGTACCCCGTACTGATCACCTCGCAGGCCGTGCCGATCATCGCGATTGCGGCACCACTGGTGATCCTGCTCGGCTTTGGCATCTGGCCGAAGATCGTGATCGTCGCCTGGATCGTGTTCTTCCCCGTTGCTGTCAGCGTGCTCAATGGGCTCGCCAACGTCGACGACGACCTGCTCAAGCTGGCGCATGTGATGGGCGGTACGCGCTCGCGGGTGTTTTTCAAGATTCGCCTGCCGGCCACGGTCAGTCCGCTCTACTCCGGCCTCAAGATCGGTGCCACCTACGCCGTGACAGGCGCGATTATCGGCGAACTCGTCGCCTCAACCGGAAGCTCGCTGGCCGGCTTTCAACGCACCGCCAATAGCTCGCTCGACACTCCCGCAGTCTGGGGCACGACAATCCTGATGACTGCCATCGGGATTAGCTGGTTTCTGCTCGTCGTGGCGATCGAACGACTCACAACACCTTGGCGCACACGTAGCACGGTACGACGGCTACCCTTTAGGCGTCACCCTGACTGATTCCTTCCGGAGACTCCTGATGAAGCCCGCCCGCCTGCTCGTTCTCGCCCTCGCCCTCAGTGTCGGCATTATTGCCGCTGCCTGCGGAGGCTCCGACACGAACACAACCCCGGCCACCAGTTCGGCAGCAGCGACCAGCACCTCCACGCCAGCCGAACCCGTCAACATCACACTCTCGTACGACTGGCCGACCGTCGACTTCATGGCAGTCCCGATCGTCGTTGCCGATGAGAAGGGGTACTTCGCCGCCAACGGTGTCAACGTCGAGATGATCTTCCCGCCCGATCCTGCTTCCGCCACGAAGATTCTCGCGACTGGCGACTCCAACCTCGGTCTGATCACCACCTCCGACATGGCCTTTGCCGTCAAGAGCAACCTGCCCGTCATCTCGATCGGCAACTACACGACAGGCAACAACTGGGGCCTCTTCACGAAGCCCGGCGTGACGATCGGTCTCGACACCCTCAAGGGCAAGAAGATCTCGACCTACGGTGATTCGTGGACGAACGCGATGCTGCCGTTCGTCCTCAAGGCGGCCGGATTGACAGACAAGGACGTTGAACAGGTCGTCGTCGATTGGGACCTGCCACTGCTGCTCAACGGCAAGATCGACATCGCCACCAACACCACGAACTTCCTAATCCCCGGCGTCAAGGACGAGACGGGCAAGAACCCCGAGTGGATCCTGGCGCGCGACAACGGTGCTCCCAACACGCCGGTCTGGGTCTACGCCGGCAACAAGGATTGGCTCGCTAAAAACCCCGCTGCTGCCAAGGGCTTCCTGGCCGCAATCGCGCAGGCAACCGAGTGGGCTGGGGCAAACCCGGACGAGGCCGCAACGCTGTACGAAAAGGCTTACTCCGACAACGGCTACTCGCACGAGTACAACGTGATTGGGTGGAAGGAGACCTTCATCTTCATGAAGAACAACGACGGCTCCCTCCTGACGCAGAGCGACGAACAGTGGACGCAGCTCGGTGACGCACTTAAGAGCATCGGCCAGCTCGACACAGTCGCCGAGCCTTCCGCGTACTACACGAACGAGTACCTGCCAACGAAGTAGTGGAACGCGAGGGGCTGTGGCGTCTGATCGGGCTTCTAGCGTCGGCGCCTTCCGCGGGACGGCCGCGGCCGCATGTTTGGCGAAACACTAAATATGCGCCGCGGCATCCCACTCGTTCTCGCCCTCGTTGCGCTCGTGGCTGCTGGCTGTGGTGGTGCAGGCACGCGCTCTGCCTCTGTCGGCGACGCAGCTCCGGTGACCGCCCCGGCGCCACCTGCTGGAGCGACGCCTGTGCTGATTGGCTCAGTGCAAGACATCGACGGTGTGGAGCAGGCACTCTCGTCGTATACGGGCAAGGTCGTGCTCGTCGTCAACACCGCGTCGCGCTGTGGCTACACGCCGCAGTACGAAGGCCTGGAAGCGCTCTACAAAGAGTACGCCGCCAAAGGTTTCGTGGTCCTCGGTTTTCCCTCGAACGACTTTCGTCAAGAACTCGCCAACGATGGTGCGGTCAGGACTTTTTGCTCGACGAACTATGGCGTCACGTTCCCACTCTTCGCTCGCACGTCAGTGATTGGTCCGGATGCCAACCCGCTGTTTGCGGCATTGGCCAAGGAGCCTGAAGAGGTCGGAGCACCACCAGGCTGGAACTTTACGAAGTACCTCCTCAATCGTGCCGGCGTGCCCGTGGTCCGCTGGAACTCGAACGTCGAGCCGGGTACGCCCGAGATGACGCGCACGATCGAAGCCCTGCTCGCGCAACAGACCTGAGTAGGGCTACGCTGCCCGCATGAACACGCGGGTGCCATCGGCGGACTGGGTGACCGTCGAGGATCTCGAACGCGACCCCCACCCCACGCTCGCGCGGCTGCGCACCGTCGGGCCGGTTGTCTGGGTCCCGGCGCTCAGCGGATGGATGATCACGACGCGCGAAGACAACCTTGCCGCGATGCGCGATGACGTCGGCCTGACGGTCGACGACCCGCGCTTTACGACCGGCCAGATCACCGGGCCGAGCATGCTGTCGACGGACGGTCCCGAGCACGCTCGCCACCGAACGCCCTTCGCCCGCCCCTTTCGCCTCGACGCAATCCGCGAGCGCTTCACCCACGAGGCCGCTCTCGAGGTCGACCGCCTGATCGACGCCTTTGCCAGCGACGTCGAGCTGCGCACCCAGCTGGCCGGACCGCTCGCAGCGCGCATGATGATCCACGCCCTCGGCCTCGATATCGCCGCTGCAGACGACATCCTCGGCTGGTATTCGCGCATCGTCGACGCCGTACAGCAGCTGAGTGCCGGCGCTGAACTGCCCCAAGACGGCCTCGACGCGTACGCCGACTTCGCCGGCGCGCTGCGTGTCGCGCTCGACGCGGCCGAGGGTGAGTCGTCCCTCTTGGCCGCCGCGCTCGGCGACGCCTCGGCACTGTCGCGCGACGAGCTGACGTCGAACGCCGCCGTGCTCCTATTCGGTGGCATTGAGACGACGGAAGGGATGATCGCGAATCTTCTCCACCATCTCCTCTCGACCGGCCTGTTCGCCGAGGTCGCCTCCGATCCGGTCCTGCTCGACAGCGCGATCGAGGAGTCGCTGCGCATGGAGCCGGCCGCGGCGGTGCTCGACCGCTACGCGACGGCCAATCTTGAACTCGCGGGCGTCGCCATCCCGCGCGGCGATCTGGTGATCCTGTCGATGGCGTCGGCCAATCGCGATGAGGCACTGTTTGCCGATCCCGATCGGTTCGACCCGCGGCGTGCGAACGCAAAATTGCATACGACGTTCGCAACAGGACCGCACGTGTGCCTCGGCATGCACCTCGCACGCCTCGAGGCACGCGAGGCGATCACCGGCCTCGCCCGACGACTGCCCGAACTACAAGCAGACGCAGCGCGACCGAGCCAGCCGCAGGGGCTGGTCTTCCGCAAGCCACCCTCGATCTGGGCGACGTGTCACGCGAACGGCGCGTGATCGTACGTCGAGTTAGCGCTTGCGGAACGAACGAGCGAAACGACCGAGCAGGCCGTTCTCTGAGCGCAGACGTCGCATGTCGTTGATCCGAGCGTTGTAGCGAAGCTGCGTGTTGTGGTGCGAGTAGAACATGTCGAGCCTTCCGTAGGGGACGAGCGCAGCGCCCGAAGGCGCACGTGCACTATCGCACACAAATGCGTCACAAAGTCTGCGACTCCTGCCTCGACACCAACCTCTTACGCATCACGCGTCAGGCGATCCGAACAACGTTGGCTTACCGCGCGAAGATTCGGATTGACGATGATGCCGACGAGAAAACCGCTCGGAACGACGGAGGGGCCCGATCAACGGACCCCTCCGACTTGTACGTATGCGACCGATTTATGCGAACGATCGCGATGGGAGCGATTGGATTCGAACCAACGTAGGCAGAGCCAACGGATTTACAG
>JAEMTW010000269.1 GCA_016462095.1 Thermoleophilia bacterium | reverse complement strand
GTCTATGGCGAACTCCAAGAGGAGCACTACCCGTGAAGCTTGCATACATCGGCCTTGGCAACCTCGGCGAGCACATCGCCATGAATCTCGTCAAGGCGGGCCACGAGGTAGCCGTCTTCGACCTTAATGAGGAGACCGGGAAGGCGCTTATCGGCGCCGGTGCGCGCTGGGCGAGCAGTGCGGCCGATGCAGCGACGGGTGCCGAAGCGGTGCTGACGTGCCTGCCTTCGACGCGGGCGATCGAGATCGTCGTCACCGAGATCTTGACGGTCATGCCTGCTGGCTCGGCGTGGCTCGATAACTCGACGAACGATCGCGACGTCATCATGCGGCTCGCCGAGACGGCGGCGGCACAGGGCGTGCGCGCCGTTGAGGCCCCGGTCACGGGTGGTGTGCACCTGGCCAAGGCGGGCGAGATCACCGTCATCCTCGGCGGCGACGACGCGGTCGTGCAGGAGTTTATGCCGATCTTTCAGATCATCGGCAACCGCATCTTCCATGTTGGCGCCGTCGGGCAGGCCTCGAAGATCAAGGCGATCACGAACATGCTGGCCTTCATCCACCTCGTGGCGGATGGCGAGGCCCTGATGCTTGCCAAGAAGGGCGGCATCGACCTCAAGACTGCCTACGACGTGATCCAGGCGTCGAGCGGCAACTCGTTTGTGCACGAGACCGAGGGCCAGTTGGTCCTCAACGGCTCGTACCAGATCGACTTCAGCATCGATCTCGTGCTCAAAGACCTTGGCTTTATCGACGACATGAGTCGCGAGTACAACGTGCCGGTCGAGCTCGCGAGCCTCGTGCGTCAGACGTACATTCGCGGCAAGGCGCAGTACGGCGGCGACGCCGAGAGCCCGATGATCGTCAAGCTGCTCGAGGACGCCTGCGGTACGGATCTCCGCGCCCCGGGCTTCCCCGCTCGCATCGAGGCGTAACGCAGTACAGGTGGGGGAGCAGGCGGGTGTCTGCTCCCCCACCAGCGTGCGTTATGGCATCCAGTCTGCACTCGAGGGCATGTATTTTACGTTTTTGACGGTCCAAATCTCTGACGTCAGCGAATCGCCACTGCCACTAAAGGCCTGATCTGCGCTGAGGTCCGGTCCGCAGACTGCTGTGAGCGGCAGTTCGTGCCTACACACCTTTGTGAACAGGGTGACCAACGCGTCAGATTTTCGCGCCAAACGAGTCTACAGTTATGGCATGGCAATCGCCGTCCCCATTCGCAGGTCGTCTCGCTCTGACGAGGGCGCTCGTACCGCTGCCCTCTATCGCGCGCACGGCGCCGAACTGCTGCGCTTCGCGTGGCACCGTCTCGGTCGGCTCGAGGATGCTGAGGACGCGGTCCAGGCGACGTTCCTTTCGGCGCACCGTGTTTTGGCGGAAGGCGAGCAGATCCGCGAGCCGCGCGCTTGGCTGTTTCGGATTTTGCGTAATGAGTGTCTGACGCGCATTGCGATGACGAAGCGTCGCGGGCCGCACGAGCCGCTCGAGGAGTGGCATGCCGATCCGCGTGCGTCGGTCGCTGAGGCGAGCGAGAGTCGTGACGAGTTTGATGTGGCGGTCGCCTTGCTTGGCACGCTGCCGACGCAGCAACGCGAAGCACTCGTGCTGCGTGAGTGGCTTGGGTTGTCTGCAATCGAGACGGCTTCGGTGTTGGAGTCCACACCGCAGGGCATCGACGCGCTTGTCTATCGGGCGCGCAAGTCGTTGGTTGGCTTGGCAGATGTCCCCGATGCCAGCACCTGTGCCGACACGCGGGATGCGCTCGTTGCGAGCGCAGTGACAACCAAGGTGCGCGCACATCTCTTTGCCTGTCGTTCGTGTCGTGCTGCCGCCCGTCGCCTGCGGGCGCCCGAGGAGCTGGCGGTCAACGGGGCGTTGCCGCTCGATTCGATTGCCTCGCGCATTGGTGAGTCGATTCCTGGTTTTGCGGCGGCGGCGACAACCGCTGTCGTGGTTGGTAGTGGTGCGGCTGCGGCAACGGTGGCCTCGTCGCTTGCTGCGGGTACGGCTGTCAAAGTTGTCGCGGCAGTGGCGATTGGTGCGGCCGTGACGGGTGGCGCGATCAGTGCTGGACCTACCGTGCGCGACGCGATTC
>JAEMTW010000268.1 GCA_016462095.1 Thermoleophilia bacterium | reverse complement strand
GTCGTGCCGTGGCCCGGCAGGTCGAAGTAGATCCTCCGCCAGCCCGCCTGCTCGGCCACAAGCGCATCAAGATCCGCCGCGAGGTACGTGTGATCGGCCGACCACCCGTGCAGCATCAAGAGCGGCCGCCCCTCCCCGCGCACGTGGATGTCGATCGAAATCCCCTGCACCTCGATCCGCATCGCCACCCCTGCTCGTCGTCACTTCTGCCGCTACCCGCCGCGCCTTGGTAGTTTAGTGTCGCTAGCAGAGGAGCACACATTGCGAACAGGTCGTACCATCGGAACCCGTGGGCTCGTCGCCCTTCTGCTGACCGCCTGCGGCGGCGGCGTCTCGACGACACCCGGCAACGACACGACCCCGAGCACAGGCGTGCTCACAGGCGGCAACGATCAGCGGCCGGTCGTCGAGGACGGCATCCTCCGCTTCGGCACCACAATCGGCCCCGATACGCTCAACCCCTTCACCTCCGTGATAGGTACGGCTGCGCTCTTTCCACAGATCTATCCGACGCTCGTCGAATCCGACAAGAACCTCGAAACCACGGGTGACTTGGCCGAATCGTGGACCATCTCGCCCGACGGCAAGGTCTACACCTTCACCCTCAAGGCCGGCGGCAAATGGTCGGACGGCAAGCCACTGACGGCAGCCGATGCCGCCTATACCGGCAACCTGATCATCAAGTACGCGGTTGGCCCGACGGCTGTGCTCGCACCATCGCTGGCTCATGCCGTACAACTCGATGCACCCAACGAGACGACGCTCGTGATCACGTACGACGCTCCCGTCGCAACCGCGCTCAACCAGTTGGAGTGGTTCTACGTCATGCCGCAGCATGTGCTCGAGCCGCTGGCAGCAAACAACGCCAAAGACCTCAAGAAGTGGGCACCCGGACGCTCACTCCCAATCGTCGGCGGCGGCTCGTTCTACGTGACGGCCTACGACAACAAGGGCACGACAATCCTGACGCGTAACCCCAACTTCTACGGCACCAAGCCCCATGTTGAGGCTGTTGGTTGGACCGTCTACCAGAGCTCCGACGCCATGCTTGCGGCCCTCACTGCCGGCCAGATCGACGCGGTCGATACGGTTCCGGCGACGCTAGCCAAGCAGTATCAATCGAACCCGAAAATCCAACTCGTGATCGGCGAGCCGTCAACGCTTTACTACCTCGCCTTCAATTCGAATCCGGACAAGCCCAAGCGCCGAGAGCTGTTGGATCCTGTCGTGCGCGAGGCGCTCGCCCACGGCGTCGATCGGCAGAAGATCATCGACATCGTCTTCGACGGCTTTGCCGATCCAGGCGCCGCGATCATCACACCGCTGTCCGGGATCTTCAACGATCCGAGCCTCACACCCGAAACGTACGACCTTGCCCTCGGTAACGAACTGCTCGACAAAGCAGGTTACGTACGCGGCGGGGATGGCATTCGCACGACGCCGACAGGCGAACGAATGGAGTACGAGGTAATCGTGCCCCAAGACGTCAATGGGATCGATCGCGAGTTCGAGATCATCAAGACGGGCTGGGCCGAGCTTGGCGTCAGCATCGTGCAGAAATCGCTCGACGCAACAGCGGCCTGGAATGCTGTCATCGCACCCGACTCGAAGTACCTCGACTTCGACATCGTGATGTGGACGTGGGGAGCCTATTCCGATCCGGACTTCATGTTGTCGGTGCCAACCTGCGCGCAGTACGGCGGCTGGAACGACACGGGCTACTGCAACCCCGCATACGACAAGCTCTACGCGGAACAGGGCATCACCCTCGACCCGGAGCAACGCAAAGCGATCGTCTGGGAGATGCAGGCGATCCTCGACAAGGACAAGCCCTACATCTGGACGGCGCGCCAGCAAATGCTCTTTGCCTACGGGGCTAAGTGGGGCGGCCTCAGCAGCCCCACGCTCGCAGAGACCAAGAGTCCCTGGATCAACATCTACCGCACGGAGTAGCGGCAGGCACGTAGTACGAGCGGGCGTGCGACCGAGACCCATCCACGCGCGATCCAGGTCCGCTCGCGTGGCAGGGAGGACACCACATCCGCGCGGTTGTCATGTCCTCCTTGGATTCAGCATCGACGTTGATGCAGGGAGGACATGACAAC
>JAEMTW010000267.1 GCA_016462095.1 Thermoleophilia bacterium | reverse complement strand
CGCCACGGTTGCGATCGCGATACGGAGCCAGAGACGAGTCATTGCAGCACCGTTCGCAGCGAGTACCCAACGCTCCAGTTGTTGATCACCCAGGGACCGTCAGCAACAGCGGTCAGTCGTCGCCGTAGCCGCGAGGCGTGCGAATCGAGGGTACGCGTCCCGCAGTTCCGATACCCCCAGATGCGCTCCATCAGATCCTCTTTCATGTTGACCTTGTTGGGATCGCGCGCGAGGACGGCGAGCAACTCGTACTCCTTGCCGGGGAGATGGATCAGCACGCCATCGAGGGTGACGGCGCGGGCTGCAAGGTCCATCGTCAGCGAGCCAACCGTCAGGACCGAAGCCACGCGCCCACTGAGTCGAGCTTCCAACGATGCCGTTCGAAGCAGCAGTTCTGGATAGTTGAAGGGCTTCACGATGTAGTCATCCACCCCACGCTCGAACGCGCGGATTCGGTCTTGCTCGGTGCCGCGTCCACTGACGACGACCACACCAATGTCGGACGCCC
Source organism: Thermoleophilia bacterium (assembly GCA_016462095.1). Lineage (GTDB taxonomy): Bacteria > Actinomycetota > Thermoleophilia > Gaiellales > F1-60-MAGs149 > F1-60-MAGs149. The sequence continues at coordinate 1,601 of JAEMTW010000267.1, read as the reverse complement.
CGGCCTCGCCGGAGCGAATCATGCGAACGACGTCGAGACCCGAGCCATCCGGGAGTGAGACATCGATCAGCGCGATCTCGGTGCGGGCGCGACGTAACGCGACGAGAGCATCCGTGACGGTTCCGACGACGGTCACGGCGTGACCGTCTTGTCGCAGATTGTCGACCAGGAACTCCGAGATCATCTCGTCGTCCTCAACTACGAGCAGGCTTGCGCACATCTTCTAACTCCTTTGTGTAGATCCACCGACTGCCAACGGCAAAGCGTCGGGGTCGTGTGATGCCTCCCGATGAGGCCAGAACGGCACAGTAGGCACGTTGTTAGCGCTGCCGCAAGCGGCTTTTCGGCGAATGTGAGACGGGCTGCCAGCATCGGTGCCCGCGTGTGGAGATCGACGCTCAACCCGTCCCCTGCTCTGATCGATCGGTTTTTCTACGACCATCAGACGCCGACCAGGAACCAGCCCGTTGGAGGCTGCCTGCCCACCAGCAAGCTCGAGCTGTGCGACACCGCCGCGAGCCCATCGCAGGCGTTGAGGTGGCACGTTTGCTGCCACTTCGAGCACACGTAATGTTCGCGACAGAAAGACAATGTCGATCTCGCAGCGCATGCCGAAGGTGTGGATGCAGCCAAGCGGATCGCGTAGCAGGAGGCCCTCGCCAGGCTCGATCGAGGTGCGACCGATCAGTCCTCGCATTGCACCGAGACTGAAACTGCCAGCCGTCTCGACGGTCGGGATGAGGATCGAGCCAGAGTCGTAGTCGCAGAGTTGAACCATGTCGGCACCGTTGCGCAATCGCCGCGGCACGGACGCGCGCGCGACGCAGAGATCGCGGCGGGTTGCGCGCCGGTCGACCGTTAGGGCGCGCGCACTCGGATAAGCAACCACCGCTTCGCTACGCTCCGGTCGTGGACTGTGCAGACTTTCACTCGGGTGACGACGTGACGCTGGCCTTCTTGGGCTGCACGTATGCGTTTGCTCGCGCCGACTTCGAGCAACGCGTGCTGCGAGCCGCAGTCGAACTCGAGTTGGCGACCCGTCCGCTCTCGCGCTCGGCGCGGGCCGATCTCGTAGCGGCAGCAATCGACGGCGAATTGGCTGCGCCTCGCTCTCAGGTTGGCGAGCAGCTCGTCGAACTCTGTGAGCGCAACGGCGAAGACCCGATCTACTGGCTCCGCAAGCTGGTCTTCCGCTCGGCCTGGCTCGACCATCGAATTAAGCACGGACTTGTCGAGGTCGCATTCGACGATGCCGCCGGCGCCTTCCGGATCGAGCCGGGGCGCTACCCTCTACCAGGAGCGGGCCATCCTTCGTTCGCCGCACTCACCGTTCCAGAGGATCGCGCATGACCGACGACACCCCACAGCACGAACCCGACCTGACCGCCGAGATCGACGAGGTCAAGGAGATCGCTGCAGATCTGCGGGCGGTATTACCAACGCGGATCGAGGCTGCGGTCGCTCGTGCACTCGATGCGCACGAGGGCACGGGCGTTGATCATCGCGTAGCCGAGCTGCACGCACTGGCGATCGATACAGCGCAACGGACTCGCGCGCTTGCCGCGGACGTCCGGCTCGTGCCGTGGCCACGCGGCCGTGTA
>JAEMTW010000082.1 GCA_016462095.1 Thermoleophilia bacterium | reverse complement strand
GCGCTCGACGCCTACGCCGACCAGCAGAAGATCGTCATTGATGACGACACGTTGCGCGCTTTCATCACCGAGCAGGCCAACGAAGAGAACGAGGCCGAGGACGTGGTGGAGCGCATCATGAAGGACGCAGCGATGCGGGAGGACGTCCGCAGGGACCTCCAACTGCGTGACGCGTTAGATCATGCGGTCACAGCAGCAAAAGAAATTACGCCCGAGCAGGCCGAGGCGCGAGCCAACGCTCGTGAGCCGCAGGTAGCGGAGTCGGCGAAAGCGGAGGAGGGGACGTCAGATGACGAATCCATATCCTCCGAGCAGGAAAACTAGACACCCGTACCGAAAGGTCACATCGTGAGCCCACTCGTCCCCATGGTCGTTGAGCAGACGTCGCGCGGCGAACGCGCCTTCGACATCTACTCGCGCCTCCTCAGCGAGCGCATCATCTTCCTCGGTACGCCGGTCGATGATCAGATCGCAAACTTGATCGTGGCGCAGTTGATCCATCTCGAGTCCGATGATCCGGACAAGGATATCTCGCTCTACATCAACTCGCCGGGCGGGTCCGTCTACGCCGGCATGGCCATCTACGACACCATGCAGTTCATCAAGCCCGATGTGCAGACGATTTGCGTCGGCATCGCGATGTCGATGGGTGCCTTCATCCTGGCTGGTGGAGCAAAGGGCAAGCGCATGTCGCTGCCGAACAGCAAGATCCTGATTCATCAGGTCTCTGCTGGCTTTCAGGGCCAGGCAACTGATATCGAGATCCACGCACGCGAGATCATCGACATGCGCCAGAACCTCGATCGCCTGCTGTCGCACCACACCGGACAGCCGGTCGAAAAGATCAAGCAGGACACCGAGCGCGACAATTTCATGAGCCCGCTTGAGGCGAAGGATTACGGCATCATCGACCAGGTGATCGAGCACCGCTAATGAGCCGGGCGTCCGACACCGGCGAGCAGCTGCTGTGCTCGTTCTGCGGTAAGACGCAGCGACAAGTGCGTAAGCTGATCGCCGGTCCGGGCGTCTATATCTGCGACGAATGCATTGATCTCTGCACCGAGATCATCGAGGAAGAACTGAAGGCTCCCACGTCGCTGGAAGGGCGAACCCTGCCCGCGCCGCAGGACATTTACGGCGTCCTCAACGACTACGTGATCGGGCAGGAAGAGTCCAAGCGGATGCTGGCAGTGGCCGTCTACAACCACTACAAGCGTGTCCGCATGGTCAACGAGTCCGACGAGGATGTCGAACTCGGCAAGTCGAACATCCTGATGCTTGGGCCAACGGGGTGCGGTAAGACGCTACTCGCGCAGACGCTCGCTCGGATCCTCGACGTGCCATTTGCGATTGCCGATGCCACCGCACTGACCGAAGCGGGTTATGTCGGTGAAGACGTCGAGAACATTCTGCTCAAGTTGATCCAGGCTGCGGACTTCGACATCAAGAAGGCCGAGACGGGCATCATCTACATCGACGAGGTCGACAAGGTCGCCCGCAAGTCGGAGAACCCTTCGATTACGCGTGACGTCTCGGGCGAAGGTGTCCAGCAGGCGCTCCTCAAGATCCTCGAAGGAACCGTTGCTTCCGTACCACCACAGGGTGGACGGAAGCATCCCCATCAAGATTTTCTGTCGATTGACACGACAAACATCCTGTTTATCTGCGGCGGCGCGTTCGCCGGCCTCGACCGGATTGTCGAGCGTCGTATCGGCAAGAACAGCATTGGCTTCGGCGCGGAGGATCTCGAGCAGCGTCGGATCGAACCTGCGGAGCTGCTCCAGGAGGTACGCCCCGAAGATCTCATTCAGTTCGGTCTGATCCCCGAGTTTGTGGGGCGCATGCCGATTATTACTGCCGTGCATCAGTTAGGTCGTGAGGACCTCGTCCAGATCCTTGTCGAGCCCAAGAACGCACTGACCAAGCAGTACCAGCGCTTCTTTCAGTACGACAACGCGGAGCTCGTCTTCCACGAAGACGCTCTTTGGGCGATTGCCGACAAGGCTCTCGAGCGCGAAACGGGCGCACGCGGCCTGCGTTCGATCATCGAGACCGCGCTGACAGATGTGATGTTCGAGTTGCCCTCGCGCTCAGATATCTCTCGTTGCATCGTGACCCGCGACACCATCGAACGCGGGACTCGGCCAACGCTCGTCACCACCGGCGGTCATGCGGCGATTGACGTGCCCGCCGAAGAGTCTGCCTAGCCCGTCGTGGCCGGAGCAGTCCGGATCAACCGCTACCTAGCAGCAGCGGGCCTCGGCACACGTCGAGAGGTGGAAGGGCTTTTGCGCACTGGGCGTGTCACGCTCAACGGCGCGACCTGTGACGAGCCCGCCACCCGAGTCGAGTTTGGGGACGTTGTACTCCTCGATGGAAACGCCTTGGCGGCAGGTGCGACCGGTGTGGTCTTTCACCGCGCTCCTGCGATGCCTCTGACGGTCGTACATCCCGGCACCCTGCATGCCGTGCTGCCCCTCGGACCCCAGGCCAGCGGCATCGAGTTGCTGCTGGCGGACGAGCGCCTGGCTCAGCGTCTCGCCGATCCGAAGTTTCCCCTCGCGGCACAGATGGGACCCGCGCAACGACGTCTACGACTTGGCGGCATTGGTCTGGACGAGCTCGCTCCTGGCGAATGGCGCCCGATTGCTCCCCGAGAACTGCAGCGTCTGCGTCGTGGCGCACGGCTCCCGCCGACGTCGGGGTAGCCTGTGACCATGAGTACCGGCTTTATTGGCATCATCAGCCTCGAGGTGCGACTTCCTGGCAGCGCCACGTTGAAGGATCGCCGCAGTGCGCTTGCGAAGATCCGACATGGCTTGCAGGAGCGCTATGGCGCAGCCGTGGCTGAGGTGGGGAGCCTCGACACGCCTTCTCATGCCCAGCTGACTGCGGCGCTGGTGCAACAGACTGCCCAGGCCTGTGACCAACGAATCGCTGAGCTCGAACGCTGGCTTGAAGAGCGAGAGGTCGACGTGACCGTCACCCAGATTCGCACGATTACGCCGGAGGATCTGGCGTGAAGCGCGGTGGCAAGGAGCGCGGTCGACGCATCGATGGCCTGCTGCGTGAGGTGATCAGCGAGAAGATCGCGCGGCTCAGCGACCCCCGCCTACGCGGCGTCACGGTCGTCGAAGTGCGCGCCTCGAAAGACACGGCGGTTGCCGATGTGTTCGTGCAACTCCACGGGTCCGAGAAGGTCAAGGTCAAGGCAATCGAGGGGTTGGAGGCCGCGCGTCCCGTCCTCCAAGGCGCGATCAATGCCGAGTTGTCACTGCGCAATACGCCGGTGTTGCGCTTTATCAACGATCAGTCGATTGATCGGGCTAATCGCATCGACCAGTTGTTGCAGGAGCACGCCCCGAGCGAACTGTTGGATGACGCATGAGCAGCCAGTCCGACATCGCCGCAGCCGCCGCGCTGCTCCGAGAGCATCCGCGGATCTTGGTCGCCTGCCATGAGTCGCCCGATGGAGACGCACTCGGTTCGCTTATCGGTGTCGGTAGGTCCCTGCAAGACGCTGGTTGGGATGTCGCCTTCTGGGCACCTGGCGACGCACCGTTGCCGGCCGATTATCTCTGGCTGGGACTGGCAGACGTCGCGAGGCCACCGCCGGCTGATGCGTCCGAGCGAGTACTGCTCGCAGTCGACTGTGGTTCCGCTGAACGACTGGGCGCAGACGGTGCGGCCACCGTCGCGGGCGCAGTGGCCTCGCTCAACCTCGATCACCACGGCGACAACACCCGCTTTGCCGGGGTCAATCTGGTCGACGCAGCGTCGCCCTGCGCCACGATTCTCGTGCTGTCGCTCTTGCGCGAACTTGGGCTCCCGATCAGTCTCGAAGTCGCCGAGGCCCTCTACGTCGGAGTTGTCACCGACACCGGACGCTTCATGTACGCCAATGCGACCGCCGAGTCGCACCGCGTTGCGGCTGAGCTGATCGAGCTTGGTGTTGATCCCGCTGAAATCTTCCGACGGATCTACGAGGGCAAGCCGGCCGCACGCGTCGAGCTGATGGCCCGTATTCTCAGTTCGCTCGAACTAAGGCTCGACGGCCGTCTCGCCGTGGCCTACGTGACGATTGCCGATCTCGACGCAACGAACGCGGGGGAGGCCGACTCCGAAGGAGTGATCGACTTTCTACGCTCGATTGAGGGTGTCGAGGTTGCCGCTCTCGTGCGGGCACCCCGTTCCGGTGAAGGCAAGGTGCACAAGTGTTCCCTCCGTAGCGCTCAGCCCGAGATCGACGTGGCTCGGATTGCGCATGTCGGTGGTGGTGGCGGCCACACACTGGCTGCTGGCTTCACCGTCGACGGCTCGGCAGCAGACGCAGTGATGCTGATCGAGCGCGAGATGACCCGTGCCTGACGGCGCTCCCGCCGGCCTCGTGCTGGTCGACAAACCGGCTGGGATCAGTTCGTTCGCAGCCATTTCTCGGCTTCGCTCCCCGTACGGCAAGAAACTCGGCCATGCCGGCACGCTGGACCCGTTCGCCACCGGCCTGCTGCTGGTATTGACGGGTCGCGCAACCCGCCTGGCCAGCTACCTCGTAGGCGCCGACAAGACCTACGAGGCGACGATCCAATGTGGTGCACGCTCCACGACCGGGGATCCGGAGGGCGAGATCACCGCCACGGGTCAGCGAACGTCGGAGCAGTCTGTACTGGACGCCCTGCCTGCATTAACGGGTGAGATCGAACAGATTCCACCAGCCGCGAGCGCGATCCACATTGATGGCGAGCGCGCGTATCGGCGTTTCCGGCGCGGCGAGACCGTTACCGTACCTGCACGACGCGTTAGCGTCCACGCCTTCACGCTGATGCACTTCGACCCCGCTACCCAAGAGGCAACAGTGGTCGTGCGCTGCGGTTCGGGCACGTACATTCGGAGCCTGGCCCGCGATCTCGGCGAACTCGTCGGTACGGGCGCCTACGTGACCCAACTGCGGCGCACAGAGGTCGGGTCGTTCTCTGTCGCCGATGCAGCCGATCCGGATCTGATCTCTGCGGCTCCCGCTGGAACCTGCTGCTGGCTGCCTGCAGGCGCGGCGGTGGGTGGACTCCAGCAACGCACGATGACAGCGGATGAACGCGAAGTGGTGGGGCATGGTGGGCGGATTCCAGTGGACCCCTCGTGGGTCGACGACGTCGCTCTGCTCGATGAGACCGGAGCGTTGATTGCTGTTGCTGCTGCCGAGGCTGGCGTGGCCGCTCCGAAAATCGTGCTGGTGCCGGCGTGACGCTGACGATGTATCAGAATCTCAGCGAGGTCCCTGAGGGGCGTCGCTGTGTGGCTCTGGGAACGTTCGATGGCGTGCACCTTGGTCATCAGGCGGTGATCCGGTCCGCCGTCGAGATGGCCGAACGACTAGACGCGGTGCCCTGTGCCGCGACGTTTCATCCACGCCCAGCGACGCTGCTTCGTCCAGGCACGCCGGCAGACACGCTCGCCGGTGTCACGCAGCGTGTCAGATTGCTTGGCGAGGCTGGTGTTGAGGAAGTGGTGATCGTGCGCTTCACCCCCGCTGTCGCAGTGCTGACGGCCGAGGAGTTCGTCGACCAAGTGTTGATTGAGCAGTTGGGTGCAGTCGGCGTGACCGTTGGTCAGGATTTCCATTTCGGCCACGATCGTTCGGGAACGGTTGATTTGCTGCGAACGCTCTGCGCCGCCCGCGGCGTCGAGGTGACGGCGATCCGTCTCGTCGACCAAGACGGCGAAAAGATCTCCTCTTCGCGGATTCGGCAGTTGATCGGCGAAGGTGAGGTCAGTCGTGCCGCTCTTCTGCTCGGCAGATTCGCATCGGTCGAAGGTGCCGTCGTGCATGGCGACCACCGAGGACGTGAGATCGGGTTCCCCACGGCGAATCTCTCGCTCGTTCCAGGGCAGCAGGTTCCGGCCGAAGGCGTCTATGCCGGCTGGGCGCTGCTGCCCCCCGGCGAGCGACGTTTCCGCACGGCGATCAGCATCGGTCTAAACCCACACTTCGGAGACGTCTCGGATGCGCGCGTCGAAGCGCACCTGCTCGACTACGACGGCACCGACATCTACGGCACCCCGATTCGGTTGGAGTTTGTTGAGCGGCTGCGTGATCAAGAGGTCTACGCAAACCTCGACGACTTGGTTGCACAGATCGGGCGTGATGTGGAAGACGTACGAGCCCGTACAGCAACGAAAGCGCAGTAGTCTGGGTTCAATGCGTATCGCACACGTTTTGATGCTCTGCCTGTGCCTCATGGCAGCAGCGGGCACCGCCGGAGCAGCCACGCCGCGCATCGTTGGTGGACAATCCGCTCTGGCAGCCGATTGGGGATTCGTGGCGGCACTCGAGACGAAGCAGGGCTCGCAGTTTTGTGGCGGCTCGCTCGTGGCTCCACAGTGGGTCTTGACTGCTGGACACTGTCGGACGTACTCAGCGGGCGCGGTGCGCGTGGTGACCGGGGCTACCGACCTGACCGTCAACAGCGGACAGGTACTAATGGTCGACCGGCAGTTACGCCATCCGCTCTATCGACAGCCAGTCCAGGGCGCACCGCGCGACGACTTGATGCTCGTGCACCTGACAACCCCGAGCGTGGCGACGGTGATCCCCCTTGCCACCGGCGTTAGGCCGCCCGCCGCTGGGACGCTGCTGCGCGTCGCGGGGTGGGGGGCCACCTCTTACTCCTCCCATGACGACTCCTACGGTGCCGGCACCTCAGTGCTCCAGCAGACACCGGTGCGCGTCAGTCCCGCCGCAACGTGCACTGCGGCCTACGGTACCGATGCCTTCGAGACCGAAGACATGGTCTGCGCTGCGCTCCCCGACAGGGACGCCTGCGCGGGTGATAGTGGCGGTCCGCTCGTCAGCGGCAAAGGCGCCAGCGGTCTGCTGGTCGGCGTCGTCTCGTGGGGCACTGGTTGTGGCCTCAAGGCGTATCCCGGCGTGTACTCGTTGACCGTGCATAACCGCTGTTGGATCGAGCACACAATCGGACTGCCCACTGCACCGTCGGCGATCGCGACCGCCGAGTCCGATGGCTCGTTGACAATCGACTGGCAGTGGTCGAAGCCATGTGCTGGAGCGCCCGACCCAGCCGGCTTTCGCGTTCGCGTCGCCGAGACGGGACAGACGGTGGAACTCGATGGAGCCGCCCGTCGCCTCCATCTGACGGGGCTCGTAAACGGCGTGCCGCTGACACTCTCTGTCGCCACGACCAATTTGAATGGCGAGGGTTCTCCGATCAGCACGACGGCCACGCCTGCGCCGAACCTCGTGACGGCCCAAGAGGCGATCTGGTCGGCCTACCATCAGGTCACCAACACCTTTGTGCTCGCACCACACGCGGCCGACGTTCAGTGGCGTGTCGAGACAGGGACGCGCCTGCGCTTCACTCCCAAGCCATGGCAGCTTGCGCCTGCGAGTTCCGCGCCCTCGACCATCACGGTAGTTACCGACGGTCTGCCAGTCGACCACAACCTGGATGTTCGCATCGCCACTGCCACTGGTGACGTCATCGCTGCCACCGAGCGGATCCAGTTAGCGGAGCCTGCGGCGCCGAAAGCGGTCAGTGCAGCGCAGTTGCGCGGGGAGCCCAGTGTCGGCCGTTCGCTGCGCTGTGACCTCGGGCGCTGGTCGGGGACGCGCCCCTTTGTCGTCAGCCGGCAGTGGCTGCGCGATGGACGGCGGATTGTTGGAGCAACCA
>JAEMTW010000081.1 GCA_016462095.1 Thermoleophilia bacterium | reverse complement strand
CAACCCCACCAGCGGAGGTGCTCAACCATCTCGTCGATGGCGCTCTGCTCGCGCAATGGCTCCAGGAGACCGCCATGTTGGCCAACGCGGCGGGCTGTGGCTCGGCAACACCTGCTGGCGCCTGGGACGCACTGCGCGAGCCGCTTAATGCCCTGCTGCATCCCTAACGAGCAGGGACGAAACCCCGTTGGCTAGCTGAACTTCTGCTTCGCCTCAGCGGCCTTTTGGCGCAATCGCGCACGGGCAGCCTCGGTGGCAGGATCGGGCCCAACAACGCCGTCGACGATCAAGTCTGCCTCGACCGGCGTAGCAACCGGCGCCTCGGCAGCCGTCTCAAGATCACTGATCTTCGTGCGCAACTCGTCGCGTAGCGCTGCGTTGGCCTCCGGGTCAAAGTCGGCCTCGGGATCGCCGTACGGCGCATCGAAATCCGATTCATACGTGTCTACGACTGGCTTCCCGCCGCGCAGACGACGCCACGCACGCGGCGCGAGCGCCGCACCAGCGGCGATCACGATGGCCGCGCCGGCGGCCGCTCCAGAGATGATTGTGCGCTGTCGCATAGACCGCAGCGTAGCGCCGATGCTCCTGCCCGTCGCCCCACCTGCCGTGCGCTGCTATCTTCTTCCGCGCGGCTGTCCGCCGTGCGTCTGTGCGACGCGAGACCCTCCAAAAGGATTCGAACAAGAGTGACCGCCTACGAGTTCATGCTGATCCTCGACCCCGAAGTGGACGAGGCACGTCAGGAAGAAGTTGTGCACCGCGTGCGCGACATCATTCTTGGCGGCGGCGGCACGTGGGACGCGATCGATCCTTGGGGTCGTCGCAAGCTCACGTTCCCCATCAAGAAGCGCGAAGAGGGCGACTACTGGGTGATTCGCTTCACCTCGAACCCCGCGACCCTTGATGAGGCCGAGCGCGTTCTCTCGATCACCGACGAAGTTCTGCGACATAAGGCCGTACATCAGGCACGACCGTCGCGGAAGACGGAGGCTGCGGCGGGTTCCTGATGTCGGTCTGGTCATTGCGCGCGCGAAGCCGTAGGCTCCGTGTAACGCGATACCGATAACGATCGACTCTCGGATACACGTCGCAGAAAGGTCACTCCAATGGCGAACATCAATCGAGTTATTCTGGTCGGCAATCTCACTCGTGATCCCGAGTTGCGCGCAACGGGCAGTGGGCTCGCTGTGTGCACGATCCGCATCGCCGTCAACAATCGCCGCAAAAAGGGCGACACGGGCGAATGGGTCGAAGAGCCGAACTACTTCAACGTCACCACCTTTGGTGCGCAGGCCGAGAACATCTCTCGCTACCTCGCCAAGGGACGCCAGGTCGCCGTCGACGGTCGCCTGTCCTGGAGCGAGTACGAGGCCAAGGATGGCTCGGGCAAGCGTGAGCGCGTTGAAGTGATCGCAGACACCGTGCAGTTCATTGGTCCCCGCGAGGGTGGCGGCAATGGTGGTGGCGGCGGCGAATACTCCGCACCAGCCTCCACGCCGGAGCCAGCTGCAGATATTCCTGATGCGTGGGCCGGTGGCGGCGCTACGCAGGACGACGACATTCCCTTCTGACGTACGAGGACTGACCGATGGCACGCACCGCAAATCGCAAGGCAATCCTGCTCGACGACGTCGAGCATCTCGGGCACCGTGGCGAGATCGTCGCGGTCTCCCGTGGCTACCTCCGCAACTACCTCGTCCCGCGCAAGCTGGCTGAGGAGGCGACTCCCGCTCGCGTCCGTGAGGTCGAGGGACTGGCCGCTACGCGCGCCGCGCAGGAGGCTCGCACAGCCGAGCACGCGCACGACATCGCTGCGCTGCTGACCAAGACGGTGCTGACGATCCCAGCTCGGACCGGCCCGGATGGACGCCTTTACGGCTCCGTCACGGCTGCCGACCTCGCCGACGAGATTTGGCGATCGCGCAAGATTCGTGTCGACCGCCGCAAGATCCGGCTCGAAGAGCCGATCAAGGCGATTGGTTCGTATCTCGTCGAGATCGACGTGTTCACTGATGTCCGTGCGGCCGTCAAGACGCAGGTTGTCCAGGCCGAGGGCTTCGAGTTCGAAGAGGCTCCCGTCGCCGAAGCAGTGGTTGTCGAAGAAGTTGTCGACGCCCCCGCTGACGCTGACGCGGTGGCCGAGACGGACGAGTAGCGAGGCGGCGGGATGCCGCCCGCGCCAGAAGGGGCGAATCTCCCGCCCCAAGACCTCGACGCTGAGGAGGCTGTCCTCGGCGCGATGATGATCAACGAGCAGGCCGTCTTGACGGTCTCTGACGTGATCAGGGATCCCGGCGATTTCTATCGTGAGGCCCACGGCACGGTCTTCCGCGCCATTCTCGCGCTGCTGACCCGCAGCGAGCCAATCGATGCCGTCACCGTCTCGGACGAGCTGGAGCGGATGGGCAAGCTCGAAGACGTTGGGGGCCGTGGCTTTATCTTCGGTCTCTCGTCGAGTGTGACGGTCGCCGCGAATGCCAAGAGCCACGCGCAGATCGTCCGCGACGTGGCAATCATGCGACGGGTCGCCGCAGCCGGTCTCGAGATCGCCCAGCTCGGCTATCAGCGCCAGGGCGATGTCCGGCAGATTCTCGATCAGGCCGAGTCGGCCATCTTCGACGTGGCCCAGTCGCGCAACACGAGCGAGCTGATCCCACTTTCCGAACTCTTGCCGGAAGAGGTCGAGCGGATGGAGGCAGCGGGCGAGCACCGTGGTCTGACCGGCGCCCCCTCCGGGCTCAATTCCCTCGACAAGATCACCTCGGGCTTCCAAGCCTCGAACCTCGTGATCCTCGCTGCCCGTCCGGCGATGGGCAAGACGTCGCTCGCGCTCGGCATCGCCCGCCATCTCGGCGTTGAAGCGAAGATCCCGGTCGTCATCTTCAGCCTCGAGATGTCCCGCAACGAAATCGCCCAGCGCTTCATCTCGTCCGAGGCGCGCGTCGACTCGACCCGGATGCGCCGCGGCGACCTGCGCGACGAGGATTGGGTTCGCGTTCAAGACGCCTGTAACCGACTCACCACGGCACCGATCTACGTCGACGACACGGCCGGTATCAATCTGATGGAGATCCGCTCGAAGGCGCGGCGCCTCAAGATAAAGGAGCCGAACCTCGGACTCGTCTTGGTCGACTACCTCCAGTTGATGAGCGCCAACGACACGGCAGAGTCCCGCGTGCAAGAGATCAGCCAGATCTCGCGCTCCCTCAAGGTGCTGGCCCGCGAACTCAACATTCCCGTCCTCGCCCTGTCCCAGCTTTCGCGTGCCGTCGAGTCGCGCACCGACAAGCGACCACTGCTGTCGGACCTTCGTGAAAGTGGCTGCCTGACGGGTGATGCTCGCGTCTTTCTCCCAGATTCCGGCGAGCGCATTCGGATGGATCAAATGAGCGGTCGCATTGGCGAGTGCGTGTTAGCTGTCAACCCGGAGACCTGGGAGCTTGAGCGTCGCGTCGTCACCAACGCGTTCTCGACTGGGGTCAAGCCCGTCTATCGGTTGACGCTAGCGTCGGGTCGTACGATTCGGGCGACTGGTAATCACCGTTTTCGATTACTCGGCGACTGGCAGCGACTCGATCAACTCAAGATTGGTGATCGCCTCGCTGTGCCGGTCGAGTTGCGACTGGCAGCTATCGGTACCGCGAGCAACGAGCAATATGCCGATCGCGTCCTACAGCACAGCGCCGTATCACTCGACGGCTCGCGACACAATCACGGTGGCGCTCGCCGTGTCGCCGGCAGCGACGAGCTGCGCCGACTGGCTGACGGGCAGGTCACCTGGGATGCCGTCACGCGCATCGAGTTCGCTGGGGAGGAAGAGGTCTTCGACCTCACCGTTACGGGGCTCCACAATTTCGTGGCGGAAGACATCATCGTCCATAACTCGATCGAGCAAGACGCGGACGTCGTGATGTTTATCTACCGAGACGATTACTACAATAAAGAGACGTCCGAAAAGCCCGGCACTGCCGAGCTGATCGTGGCGAAGCACCGTAACGGCGCTGTTGGTGCGGTGGACCTTGCGTTCATGCCTCACTTCACGACGTTCTCGGATCTTGCAAGGGGAGAGGCGTAAATGAGCGGAGCAGTGGTTGTTGGAGCCCAGTGGGGCGATGAGGGCAAAGGCAAGATCGTCGACCTGCTCGCTGAGCGGTTCGAGATCGTGGCGCGCTACCAGGGCGGCAACAACGCCGGCCACACGGTCGTGCATGGCGATGAGACCTTCAAGTTCCACCTGCTGCCCAGTGGCATCCTCGAGCCCGACAAGATTTGCGTCCTCGGCAACGGCGTCGTGATTGATCCTGAGGTGCTCTGTGGCGAGCTCGACGCGCTCGAGGCGCGCGGGCGCTCGACTGCTGGTTTGCGGATCTCAATGAATGCGCACGTGATCATGCCCTGGCACCGTCTGCTCGATTCGCAGAACGAGGTCAGCCTCGGTTCCCTGCAGATCGGCACGACGCGTCGTGGCATTGGCCCGGCCTACGCCGACAAGGCGTCGCGCGTCGGGATCCGCGTGCAGGACCTCTTCGACCTCGGCATCCTGCAGAAGAAGGTCGCTGCTGCACTTGCGATCCGTAACCGCGAGATCCTGCGCGGCCGTGATCAAGGACCGCTCTATCCGAACGCCATCTGCGACGAGATCGCGGTCTACGCCGAGCGACTCAAGCCCTACGCGGCCGACACATCGCTCTTGATCGACCAGGCCTTGAAGGCCGGCAAGCGCGTGTTGTTTGAGGGGGCACAGGGCACGTTGCTCGACCTCGACAACGGCACGTACCCCTTCGTCACCTCGTCGAACCCGATTGCTGGCGGTGCCTGCACAGGTACCGGTGTCGGACCGACCAAGATCGATAGCGTGCTCGGCATCGCCAAGGCGTACCTGACGCGCGTTGGTGCGGGTCCATTTCCGAGCGAGGCCGACGAAGAGCGCGGCACGAAGATCCGCGACATTGGTGCCGAGTTCGGCACGACGACTGGACGCGAGCGTCGCTGCGGTTGGCTCGACTTGGTCGGCCTGCGCTACGCGGTGCGACTCAACGGCCTGACCGAGCTCGTCCTGACCAAGCTCGACGTGCTCTCCGAGTTCGACACGATCCCCGTCTGCGTGGCCTACAAGCTGCCCGACGGCACGATCACGGAAGAGTTTCCTGCGCACCAATCCGACTTTCACCATGCCGCACCGGTCTGGGAAGAGCGACCAGGTTGGGGCACGGATATCTCCGACGCCACTGAGTGGGAGCAGCTGCCACAGGCCGCGCGCGACTACGTTGAATGGGTTGCCGACCAGCTCGGGATTCCCGTCACGCTGGTTGGCGTTGGCGTGCGTCGTGATCAGGTGCTGGCACCACACGGTATGGATGCGGTGGCGCGGAGCGCGCGTTGAGGGTACTGATCGTTGGCTCGGGTGGCCGCGAGCACGCTCTAGCCGCCTCGATCGCTGCGAGTCCTCACTGCCTCGAAGTGCATGCTGCCCCGGGTAATCCCGGTATCTCGATGATTGCCAAGTGTCACCCTGTTGTGGCCGATGACATCGAGGGTCTTGTCGCATTGTCACGCGACCTCGCAGTCGATCTCGTGGTGATCGGCCCGGAGGTTCCGTTGGTGCTGGGCCTCGCCGACGAGCTGCGCCACATCGGCATCGCGACGTTTGGACCGGGCGCCGCCGCAGCGAAAATGGAGGGCTCGAAGGCCTTCGCGAAGCAGCTGCTTGATGCGGCTGGCGTGGATACCGCCGAGTCGTACACCGTCACCGATTTTGCGGGAGCCAAGCTGGCGATCGGTGCGCTTGGTGGCGCCTGCGTCGTCAAGGCCGATGGGCTTGCGGCGGGCAAGGGTGTGATCGTCTGCGACGACGCGACCGAGGCGGAGCGCGCAGCCGAAGAGCTGCTCGGCGGGTCGCTGGGCAGCGCAGGCAGCGTGCTCGTGATTGAGGAGCGGATGGAGGGCCCCGAGGTTTCGGTGCTCGCTCTCTGCGACGGTGAGGCCGCTGTGCCGCTACCGAGCGCGCGCGACTACAAGCGCATTGGTGAGGGTGGTACGGGCCCCAACACGGGTGGCATGGGCGCAATTTCGCCCGCACCGGGAGTCAGCGACGAGCAGGCGCAAGCGATTGTCGACACGGTCCACAAGCCGATCCTGATGGAATTGACGCGCCGCGGCATTCGCTTCAACGGCTGTCTCTACGCCGGCCTGATGCTGACGGAGACGGGTCCGCGCGTACTCGAATTTAACGTCCGCTTTGGCGATCCAGAAACACAGGCCGTGTTGCCGCGCCTCGGCGAGGACCTGCTGCCGTGGCTGATGGCGTGTGCCAAGGGCGAGCTCGAAGAGCGGCCGCTCAAGACCTATGGGGGGTCGGCCGTCGCGATCGTGCTGGCCTCGCGTGGCTATCCCGAAGCGTCCGAATCCGGCAACCCCATTAGTGGCCTCGCCGACGCGTCGATCATGCGCGACACCGCTATCTTCCAAGCGGGTACCGCGATCGCAAACGGCAAGGTCGTCACGGCTGGTGGGCGCGTGCTCGCCGTCGTCGCACGCGGCGCCGATGCCGATGGCGCGCGGGCTGCGGCGTACGCAGCGGCCGACAAGGTGTCGTTCGACGGCATGCAGCGTCGCGACGACATTGGCTCCGACTCGCAGGGCTAGCGACGAGGTGAGGGGAGCCGCCATCCGGCTCTCCGACTAGTGTCTATAGGGTGATCGCCCGCTACACGCGACCGGAGATGGGCGCCGTCTGGACCGACGACAGGCGCCTCGGCGCATGGCTTGAAGTGGAACTGGCGGCGCTCGATGCACACGTCGAACTCGGCGTCGTGCCAGCCGCCGATGCGGCTGCGATTCGCGCTGGGGCCAAGGTCGATGTCGCGCGCTCGAAGGAGATCGAGGAGCGCACACACCACGATGTGATTGCCTTTACGGAGACGGTCGCCGAGCAGGTTGGCGAGCCAGCGCGTTGGTTTCACTATGGCCTGACCTCTTCGGATGTTGTCGATACGGGTCTTGCGCTGCAGTTGCGCGACGCGGGAGCGCAGTTGCTCCGCGGCGTCGAGCTCGCCCGCACCACCGTCCTGGCCCGCGCGCTCGAGCACCGCGCCACGCCCTGCATGGGTCGTACGCACGGGGTGCACGCCGAACCCACAACGTTTGGCCTCAAGCTGCTGGGCTGGGTCTTCGAACTCGACCGCGCGCACGCCCGGTTGGCCCGTGCCACCGACGGCGTCAGCGTCGGCAAGTTGTCGGGTGCCGTTGGCGCTTACGGCAACATCGATCCGCTCGTCGAGGAGCGCGTGCTCGCACTGCTCGGCCTCGACGTCGAGCCCGCCTCGACCCAGGTGGTCGCGCGCGATCGCCATGCCGAATTTCTCGCCGCGATCGCCATAACCGGCTCGTCGCTCGACCGCTTTGCGACCGAGCTCCGGCACCTTCAACGCAGCGAGGTTCGCGAGACCGAGGAGCCGTTTGGCAAGGGTCAGAAGGGCTCGTCGGCGATGCCGCACAAGAAGAATCCGATCACCTGCGAGCGCATCTCGGGCCTGGCCCGGGTCTTGCGAGGCAACGCTGTGGTCGGCTTCGAGGACGTGCCGCTCTGGCACGAGCGCGACATCTCGCACTCGTCGGTCGAGCGCGTGGTGTTGGCCGACTCGACGATTTTGCTCGACTACATGCTCGCGAAATTTAATTGGGT
>JAEMTW010000266.1 GCA_016462095.1 Thermoleophilia bacterium | reverse complement strand
CGCCGAGCGCGAGCAGGTCTGGCGGAGTGCCCGTGGCGTCGGTGCTGCCGTCGACGAGTCGCTGCGCGAGTTGGTGCGCCTGCGCAATCAAGGCGCCCGCGCGTTGGGGCTCCGCGACCACTATGCGATGACGCTCGCCAACGACGAGCTCGACGAGCACCGACTCTACGAACTGTTCGATGCGTTGCATCTCGCATTGGAGCCGGCCTGGGCGGCCGAGCGCGAACTGATCGCCACGGAGCGCCGTGCGGCGCTCGGGCTCGCTGCCGAGGCGCCGCTGATGCCATGGCACCTCGTCGATGTCTTTGGTCAGGACCCGCCGAGCGTGGGCGAGGACCCACTCGAGGCGGTCATCGGCGAGGTCGATGCGCTGGGCAGCGCCGCGCGCTACTTCGCCGACCTCGGCGCCGATGTCGAGGGCGTGATCGCGCGCTCAGATGTCTTGCCGAGGCCTGGTAAAGACCAGCACGCCTTCATGATGCATGTCGATCGTGCTGGCGATGTGCGCGTGCTGATGAACCTCGCGCCGACGGTGCGGTGGCTTGAGACGACGCTGCATGAGCTCGGTCACGCGATCTACGAGCTCGAGCTCGCGGCCGATTTGCCTTGGCTTCTGCGTTCGCCGGCGCATATCTTGACGACCGAGGCGATCGCGATGCTGCACGGCCGACGCGGTCGTGATCCCGAGTTTCTCGAGCGCTATGCGGGTGTCGACCCTGCGGTTGCGCGGCATCCGGCGAACGCCGCGACGTTGCGGCGAGGTCTCTTGATCCTGGCCGCCTGGGTGCAGGTGATGACCCGCTTTGAGCGCGCGTTGTACGCCGACCCCGACGGTGATCTCGATCGTGTCTGGTGGGAGCTCGTCGAGCAGTACCAGGGTATCCCGCGTCCAGTTGAGCCCGTGCCCGGTGCGTGGGCCTCGAAGATCCACCTCGCGGTAGCGCCCGTCTACTACCACAACTACCTGCTTGGAGAAATCCTCGCCTCGCAGCTCCAAGAGTGGACGCAGCGCGTCGCGGGTGCGTCCTCACCGGCCGCCGCGGCAGCCGTGGTTGGGCCGCTGATTGCCGAGCACGTCTTGGCACCAGGTGCCTCCTTGCGGTGGGACCAACTGGTCGAGCAGGCCACGGGTACGCCGCTGACGATCGACGCGTTTGTGCGTACCGTCAGCGCCTAGGCCGAGGCTAGTCCGAGGCTAGAGCTCGAGCAGCATGCGCGCATTGCCAAGCGTGTTCGGCTTGACGTATTCGAGGTCGAGGAACTCGGCGATGCCGCGGTCGTAGGAGCGGCGCATCTCCTCGTAGACCTCGGGTGTGACGGGAGTACCCTCGATCTCGCGAAAGCCGTAGCGAGCGAAAAACGAGGTCTCAAAGGTCAGCACGAAGATGCGTTCGATGCCCATCTCGCGCGCGTGTTCGATCAGTCGTGCGACGACGAGTCCACCAATGCCGCTGCGCTTCTGTGACTGGGCGACTGCGACGGTTCGGATCTCACCGAGGTCCTCCCAGAGAATGTGCAGCGCACCGCACCCAACGATCGTCTCGCCATCGACGGCAACCCAGAACTCCTGCACACCCTCGTAGAGCGTGACCGTCTCCTTCTCGAGCAGCACGCGACCCGCGTACTGGTCGACGAGGGCGCGGATACCACGGACATCACGCGTGGTCGCACGGCGGACTTCGATCGCTCCGGACATAGGTGGAGGATACCGACGCGGCTGCGGCCGAGGCGCGATCAGCTTCCTAATGGGGTCAGACCCTTTTAGGAAGTTAGCAGCCAATGGGTGGCTCGGGTAGGTGATCAGCTTCCTATTGGGGTCAGACCCTTTTAGGAAGTTAGCAGCCAATGGGTGGCTCGGGTAGGCGATCCAACTTCCTAAAAGGGTCTGACCCCATTAGGAAGCTGATCAGCACGCGCCGCCGCCCCGGGCGGTAGGATCGTTCTCCGTGTCCACTGAGTTTGTCCACCTGCACTGTCACTCCGAGTACTCGATTCTCGATGGTGCGTGCCGCATCAAGGACCTTGTCGAGCGCGCGGCAGAACTGGAGATGCCGGCCGTGACGGTGACCGACCACGGCTCGATGGCCGGGGCGGTGGATCTCTATCGGACCGCCAAGAAA
>JAEMTW010000080.1:6523-7710 GCA_016462095.1 Thermoleophilia bacterium | reverse complement strand
AATCGGATCAGCCGTCGGCGCGCTCGCCGAACGGGCACGAGACAAGATCCGAAAATCGGGATAGCGCAGCTTGATCGTGACCGTCTGCGCAACCCGCCCCTCCTTGACCAGGCGCTCTGTGACCGAAGCCGCCATGCGAGCCGCGTGCTCCGACAGGATCGCTGGATCCGCTATGTCGTGATCGAACGTCTCCTCATGCCCAATCGAAACCGAGGGGCCCGTCTCTGCCAGCACCGGGCGCAGATCAATCCCACGCGCACGCTCCCGCAACTCCAACCCGACAGTACCCGGCAAGACCAGTCGCAGATCAGCATCGTCCAGGTCGGCCAGATTGCCAATCGTCTTCAGCCCCGCAGTTCGCATCCGTTTGTCGGCTTTCGGTCCAATTCCCGGCAGCGCCCGCAGCGGCAAGGGCGCAAGAAATTCCTCTTCCTTACCCGCTGGTACGATCACGAGCCCGTTTGGCTTCTCCGCATCCGAAGCGACTTTCGCGATCGTCCTTCCCGCGCCACAGCCGAACGAGGCATGCAATCCCGTCTCGCGCTCGATGCGTTCCTGCAGTTCCGCGAGGAATGCGCGCGCCTCCCCCGCCGTCGAAGCAACCGACGACAAATCGAGGTACCCCTCATCGATCCCGACCTGCTCCACAACGGGCACCGCTGCGCGCACGAGCGACCAGACAGCGTCGGAATGCCGTCGGTAGCGCGAGTGATCGGGCTTCACAAAGACCGCGTTTGGGCAGCGACGCACCGCCTCCGCCGCACTCATCGCCGAGCGAATCCCAAATGCACGCGCCTCGTACGAGGCCGTCGCCACCACACCACGCCCCTGCGGATCCCCACCGACCACCACCGGCAGCCCTGCCAGTGCAGGATTTTCGAGCACCTCAACCGCCGCAAAGAAAGCGTCCAGATCTAAATGCGCGACAACGCGAGGCACAAATCCGAGGCTAGCAAGCGGTTCCCGCGCCATAGCAGGCCGCGGTTTACATCGCGCCTGTTGTGATAACTGCGTATGCTCCTCTTCTATGCGTTTGCGTAATACCCAAGTTCGACACACAGGTGCGACCCGATGAGTCATGACGCGGACAAGCTGATCCGCCAACTCTCGCTCGTGGCATACATCATGGCCGAGAAGCGGCCGATCACTGCGCGCGACGCCAAGAATGCTGTCGAGGGCTACTACGA
>JAEMTW010000080.1:0-6513 GCA_016462095.1 Thermoleophilia bacterium | reverse complement strand
TGTCGGACGAGGCGTTTGCCCGTCGCTTCTACGCCGATCGCGCCGAGCTGCTGGCGCTGGGCGTGCCGATCAAGTCGAATCGCGACGAGTTCACCGGCGAAGAGCTCTACACGTTGACGCGCGAGAACTACTTCCTGCCCCCGCTCCACCTCAGCGATCAAGAGCTCGCCGCCCTGCAGACGAGCCTGTTCCTGCTTGATGGTCAGTTCGCCTACGCCGCTCCGTTGCGCCTGGCACTGCAAAACCTTGCACTCGGCCGCCCTGGCGTGCTCGACCGCTCTCCGTCGGAAGGCGTCACGCTCGACCTCCGCGGTGGTGGCCACACGCCCGAGATCGCGGCACGGCTCGCCAAGCTCGAAGGCGCGATCTCGAAGCAGAAGACCATCGTCTTCTCGTACTTCGCAATCAGCCGTGGCGAAGAGCGCACCCGCACCGTCGACCCGTACGGTCTCTACTACTCCGAGTCGCACTGGTATCTCGTTGGCCACGACCACGACCGCGACGAGATCCGCAACTTCCGCGTCTCGCGCATTCGCGGCGACATGCGCTTCCACACGCGCAAAGAGCGCGACTTCCGACGCCCCGGCGACTTCGACCCCGCGACCTATCGCGATCGCGCCCCTTGGGGATACGACGCACCTGTTGGTGATGCGACGCTCTACGTTGCGCCGAGCGCCGCCTGGTTCGTTGATCGTCTCTACAACAAGCACGGCGAAATAACGACCCACGAAGACCGGTCTGCCACCTTCGAGACGCCGTACAGCGATGTCGACCGCCTCGCCGAGTGGATCCTTGGTCTCGGTGGCCAGGTCTTGCCACTCGGCCCGCGTGACGTCGTGGATGCCGTCACCGCTGCGCTCGAGCGCGTTCGCGATGCGCACGCTGGTGATCCACCGTCGATCCGCTCGCCCAAGAAGATCGTGACCGAGCCGGAAGCACCGACGGCACGCCCCTCGAACCCTGTCGCGCCCGAGCGCTTCGCAGTGCTTCAGGCGCTGCTCGCCGATCTCCTCCAGACGTGCGGCACGGAGCAGAGCGGCAGCATCGCGGCCTCCGTGCTGCAGGCGCGCTACGAGATCGACGATGAAGAGATGATCGAGCAGATCAACCTGCTCAACCTTGTCAACTTCGGCGGTGGCTGCTATGCCGTCTACGCCGAACTCGACGAAGAGGGCATGATCAACGTTCAGAAGGAGCTGTACGGCGAAGACTTCCGCCGCCCAGCCCGCCTCTCGCCGCTCGAGGCCAAGGCGATCCTGATGGCCCTCGACCTCGTTGGACCGCAGATCGCCGCTGGCACCAACTCGACGCTCGCCGCTGTGCGCGAGAAGATCGAAGTCGCCTGTGGCGGCGGCGTACCCGGTGGTCAGCCCTCGACGACGGCCGACGTAGGAGCACCCGAGGATGTCATCTCGCAGATCTCGTGGGCGATTGAGCGCAACCGCCTCGTCCGCATCAACTATCTAACCCGCACGACCAACACGGTCGAAGAGCGCGTGATCGAGCCGTACCTCTTGCGCGGCGTCAACTCGGATTGGTACATCGAGGCCTACGACTGCACCGCCGAGGGCGAGCGCACCTTCCGCATCGATCGCATCGAAAGCGTCGAGCGCCTGAAAGACACCTTCACGCCACGCGATGGCCTCTCGAACCGCGCCGAAGGTCGTAGCGTCGGCGGCACGAAGGGTTCCGTCAGCGTCTGGTTCTCCCCCGCTGTCGCCCTGCGCGAGTCCGAGAAGCGCTCGGACGCCTCGCACCTCACCGGCGGTGCAATTCTCGCGACGATCACCTACGACTCCGAGCGCTGGCTCGAAGACGAGGTCATCAAGTACCGTGGCGAGGCCGTGCTGATCGAGCCCGCTGCCCTCCGCGCCCGCGTAGCGCGACGCGCCACGCAGATCCTCAAAGAGGTCAAGGGCGCCAAGCGCCTCGCCGGCAAGGGTCGGCGCTAGCGATTGGTGGCTCGGCGCGCAGCCGAGCCAAAGATCGGATCGTCGGTCTCAGCGAACGGCTCTGCGAGCGAGCGGTACTCCTCCGGCCCATTGCCAAGCGCAATCAAGGCGTTGCGCTTGAGGTACCGACCATCGAGACCAGGGATGTACAGCCGCTGGTTATGCTCCGCGAGGTCCTCGTCGGTGGCGTCGAGCCAGGCGTCGAGTCGTACCCACGCCTCACCCTCGGCGAGGAGGTCTGCCCCACGCTTCTCGGGCCCCTGATTCCACGGGCAGACGTCTTGGCAGATGTCGCAGCCATAGACCTGATCGCCGAGCGCATCGGCGATCTCGTCGGGGATGTCACGGCGACTCTGCGTCCAGTACGACAGACACTGCTCGGCGTTGAGAACGTACTCCTCGTCGAGCGCTCCGGTTGGGCAGGCGTCGATGCAGAGCGTGCACGAGCCACAACCTTCCCGGGCAGGCTCGGGTGTCTCCGTCACGAGCGGCGCATCGGTGATCAGCGTGCCAATCGAGATAAACGAGCCGAGGCCAGGGGCGATCGCCATCGTGTTCTTGCCAGGAAAGGTCAGCCCAGCACGACGAGCACCTTCGCGATCGACGTGATGGTTGGCGTCGACGTGCACAACACAGCGAAAACCCTCAGCCTTGAGCGCATTCCGCACACGACCAAGCGCGTCGCGTAGCGTCGCGTACGGATCGCTCCAGGCGTAACGCGGCAAGCGCCCGACCGGACCGTCGGGCTTTGGTGGCAGCGGCCGCCAGACGGGCAGTATCGCCGTCACGACCGTCTGCGCATTGCGCACCGCAGTCTCGGGGTGACACGACACCTCGGTCCGCGCAGCCGTAAAGCGCATGTCGGCCCAATACCCTCGCTCGACCCGATCCTTGAGCGCCGCCTCGACCTCGGTGTACGCCGACGCGGGCGCTGCCCCCAGCACGATCCCATCATCGCGCACGAGCGCTGCCAGCTCGTCCATTGTCGGCATTCCCATACAGAGAGCGTACCCCGCCGGTCGTGGCGACATTCTGGGCCCGGGCCCAGAATGTCGCGTTGTCGCCAAAGTAGTGTTCTCCGCATGCCCGCTGCAGAAGACGAAGTCGAGATCTGGACTGATGGTGCCTGTTCTGGCAACCCTGGTCCTGGTGGTTGGGGCGCGATCTTGCGCTGGCGCGACCACGAGCACGAGATTTCGGGCGCCGATGAGCACACCACCAATAACCGCATGGAACTGATGGGGGTTCTCAAGGGCCTCGAGACGCTGACACGACCCACCAAAGTTGTCGTCGTGACCGACTCGGCCTACGTCGAAAAGGCCTTCACGCAGGGCTGGCTCACAAACTGGCAGCGCAACGGCTGGAAAACAGCCGCCAAGAAGCCCGTCGAAAATCAGGACCTCTGGCAGCTCCTGCTCGACGCGTCCGCAGCCCACGACGTACGCTTCGAACGCGTCAAAGGCCACGCTGGCATCGAACTCAACGAACGAGCCGACGTCCTTGCAGTCGCAGCGCGCGACAGCATGCTGGGTACCTGACCGCTTTTTTTCTAGGCTGGGGTATGATCCCCCGGCTAACTCGATAGGGAGTTTTACACCTCGTGGCACAACAGCAGACCCGACGTAAGCGAACAGCACTTCCCCTCAAGAAGCGCAAGCGTGTCCAGATCACGGACGATCAGATTCGCTACACCAACGTCGAAGGCCTCAAGCGCTTCCTATCGGACCGCGGCAAGATTCGTTCGCGCCGCATGACGGGCCTGTCCCGCCGCCAGCAGACACTCGCAGCGCGCGAGATCAAGCGCGCCCGTGAGATGGGCCTGCTCCCCTTCGTGATGCCCAAGCTGGAGCGCGCCCGTGGTGGTCGCTCCGATCGTGGTCGTGGCGAGGATCGCGACGAGCAGACGATGGCATCCGCCGAGGCCTCCCAGGCCACTGAAGCACCGCGCTACGAGGAAGTCGTGGAGGTCGTCGAAATCGACGAGATCCCCGCTGCTGTCCTCGAAGACGAGGTCTAGGCCTCCCCGCTTCCAGTCGTTTGGCACGTTGGCGTTCGCATGCGCCTGAACGCAAACTGATCAACAGCGACTCGCAAAGCTAGGCGCCACAGCACGCCAAAGCGCCAATTGTCGATACGACCTACCGCGCAGCCGTGTGCGCTCTCAACGCGTCTCGTCACCCGAGCGCAGAAATGCGGAGGGCCCGCCGTAGCGGGCCCTCCGGCTGTGCAACGTTCCTGGCTCCGCGTTACTTGCGGAAGCCGACGGGCTTACGAACCGACTCGAATGTCAAGACGGTTCCGTTGTAGATATGTGTCGCCTGGGGGTTCTTCACATCACGGTCGGTGTGATACGGATCGACGAACTTACCGTAAAAACCTGGCTTAACGTGATAGGTAACCGTCTTCGAACCACGCGCGTTAGGCAGGTACTTGCCGGCATCGTTCCAGCTCGCCCCATCAAGGTTCGCAAAGAACTTGATGTCAACGAGGACACCGTCACAGAGAGGAGTGATCTCCTCGTACTGCGTCGGCCAACCAGAGCCGCCCGTCGTGGCGGGATAATCATCCCAGTCGCCACCACGCATCGGACATGCACCGCCGCCACTCTTGCCGTTGTCGCCAGGACGGTTGGGGTGCTTGACGCCGAAGAACTTCGTTCCCGTGACGGCATGCATTGCACCATCATCTTCCGCGATTGCGAACTCGGGATTCAGCGTGACGGTCGTCTTCAGGTTTGTGAAGCCACGTGCGACAAGTGAGTCGTAGTAGGCCCCATCTGGACGAACGTACTCGAAGTCGCGGTTCTCTACATTGTTGTAGACACCCATGACGAACAGGTACTTGACGTTGAAGAACGGCCGCTCAACGAGGTAGTACTCGGCCCTCGTCTTGGTGTCGTCAATGGCCCGCCAGTTCGGGCGCGTTCCTGTGCCAATGTTGACCCAGCTGTCTGCGTCCGGGAACGTGTCCAAGCGCAGAACATTGGTGTAGAGCTCGCTAACGTCGAGTCCGGCACGCTGTCCAAGCGGACCAACCTTGTTGGCACCCTTCTGCTTGAACGCGAAACCCATTGCTGCCGCAGCCTCAGGGAATGTGGGGCCCGACATCGTGCAATACCAGCTCGGCAGATCGATCGGCACGTGATTCTTATACTTGCCCTTGTACTTTGCGTTGGTGATCGGCACGTCGACGAAGTTCATTCGATCATCCGCATTGACCGGACTCTGCGGGCTCTTCCAGCCACTCCAGTTCATCCCGTCACCCTCGATGTAGCTCGAGTAGTCACTAACGATCTTGGCCTGATTCTTGGCGGCATTGACATCGGATCCCTTGGCGAGACCAGTCTTGCCCTCGATCAGATACTCACGAATGGTGCCGTTGTCCTGAATCCGCCAAAGACCATGCTTGCCCTCACCAATCATGGTGAAGACCTGCTCATTGACATTCACAAAACGGAACGTGTTGCTATCCGTGTTCATGAAACCCGAGTAGCCAGGCAACTGTGGGTCGCCCGTATTCACGGTGCCCGCGGCCTTCCCACCGAGATAATAAAATGGGTCCGTGCCCGTATTGTTGTCGAGACTGAGCGCTCGAGCAGCGCTTCCAGTCTGCGTCGCAGGACATGCCAATGCGACTGGCACCCCGACGGTCATTAGCGCTACGAGCGCAACGAATATGTATTTACAGAAATGCCTCACTCACGAACCCCCTCATACGTTGGTGAATATTCAGTGAACCACTGAATGACGAAACCGTACGGTGGGCACCATCAGAAGTCAATACATCGGTGTGACCGACGAGGAGCCTGATGCGCCCGTGGCGAACTACGCACACGCGTGAACGGCTGGTTACTCCGTCATAAGTCCGAACTATCTGCCATTGTTCTCCGCTACCAATCGAAGGGGGCCCGAATGAGTAAGGCGACTATTTTTCACCCTCGCCTCGCGGCGATGACCGATGACTGGATGGACCTCTTCGGATACCTGGCGCCCGCGGTCGTTACTGACACGGCTGACGAGTGGCGAGCCTGCCGCGAAACGGCTGCTCTGATGGATTTTTCGATGCTGCGCAAAGTTGAGATTGAGGGCGCGGGAGCGCTCGATTTTGTCAACACGCTCGTAACGAGGGACGTCTCGAAACTGACGACGGGACAGATCGCCTACGGGGCGTTATGCGACGACGACGGCAAGATGATTGACGATTGCACCGTGCTCGTTCGTTCTGATGATCGCCTGCGTTTCTGTGGAGCGAACGATCGCGACTTCCACTTGTTTTCGGAAACTGCGCCGAGTGGTATCACCGTTCGCGAGATCACCGACGCCTACCCGCACCTCTGCCTGCAGGGTCCGAAGAGTCGAGAGATTCTCCAAGCGATCAGCAACAAGGACCTCTCGAACGAGGCCTTCCCGTACTACAGCCATCGCGAGGACATCGAAATCGCAGGCATACCCGTCTTCATGACACGACTTGGCTACACCGCGGAACTTGGCTACGAGTTATGGGTTGGCGAGTCGCGGGCGCTCGAATTGTGGGATGCGTTGATGATTGCTGGTGAGGCTCA
>JAEMTW010000265.1 GCA_016462095.1 Thermoleophilia bacterium | reverse complement strand
TTGGCCCTACCCCACCACCCGCAACACCGTCACCTCGGGCCGGGCAAAGAAGCGAAACGGGACGAACGTCGTGCCCACACCACGCGAGACGTGCATCGTGAGGGCATCGCGGTGGTAGAGGCCCTCGGTGTAGCGATGCCCGAACTGCGAGAGACGCAGGCGACCGGTCGGCCACGGCACGCAGATTTGGCCGCCATGGAGGTGGCCCGTCAGGACGAGACCGTTTGCGTCTGCCGGGGCGGCATCGAAAACGTCGGGATAGTGGGCGAGCACGAGGTTGAGGTCGGCCGTCTGCTCGGGCCAGGCCACACCCGGCGGCAGGCTATGGCCCTCGTCTTCGGGCTTGTGGGGCTCGAAGCCAGTGATAGCAATCGTGGCTGTGCCCTCGGTGATCGTGAGCGTGCGGTTGCGCAGCAACTCGACACCAACGCTGGCAAGGTCGGGGATCTCGCCAGCACGCGAGAAGGGGTCGCGGACATCGCCGACATCGTGGTTGCCGAGCGTGGCATAGACACCCAGCGGCGCCTCGAGCTCGTCGAGCAGCTCGAGCAAATCGGCCGCGCCGCGTGGATGGGTGAGCAGGTCGCCGGTGATGGCGATCAGATCCGGTGCGGCGTCCTGCACCAGCGCGAATGCGCGACGAGCAGCGGCGAGGTTGACACCCGGCACGCCGAGATGCAGGTCGGAGACGTGGGCGATCCGGAGGCCGTCGAGGTCGGCAGGCAACCCCGCGATCAAGACGGTGCGGTCGAGGCGAACCACCGAGCGGGCCTCGGCCACGCCAGCGGCCGCGCCAAGGACAGCAAGACCGGCAAGGGGCAGGAAGAACACGCCCACAGCGTACTGGGCAGCGGCAGGCCTACTTGTCGCCTACTTCCTTGCTTACTTACCGGGGAAGGCAGTCGCAAAGCTGCAGGCGCTCCACAGGCCGCGACCCAGCCGCCGGGCAATGGCGACGCGGTCGGCGAGCGGGCCGGCGTCGTCGAGGTTGGGTGCCATCGGCAGCTCGCGCGCGAAGCCCGACAGTGCCAATACGCGCGCGAGGTCGCGACCGGCGATCGGGCCATCGTGCGGCACGACGCGCGCCAAGAGTCGGCCGAAGTGGTCGCGTTGCTCTCGGGCTGGCACGACGTCGACCATTCGCCCCTGAATCCATGCTTTCGCAGCAGTAGCGGCCTCGTAGCCAAAGCAGCCCGCCGGCTTGCCGGGATGCTCGATCTCGGGCGTGTCGATACCGACAATGCGGACCGAACCCTCGTAGCCCGCCATCCGAATGCGCGCGGTGTCGCCATCGAGCACGTCGAGCACCAGGCCGGGGCCAGCCGCGATCGGGCCGTCGGATTGGCCTACGCTCGTCGGGGCCTGCACCTGTCGCGCGATCACGACCGCGGCGATCAGCGCAACGATGACGAGGATGATTGAGCGGTGCCGGTGCATGCACCGATCATTGCGAGATGTGACGCGCTAGGAACGCGCAGAAACAGCACGCTCTTGCATGGGTGCGACCAGGTCGAAGTACTCGACAGCCTGCTTACCCACACTCTGTGTCAGACGCCAGTCGGACCACGCCGCAGCAACGATCGAAATGCCACCCGGCAAGAGACGAATCAGGATGCCGCTCGTACGACGCCGCGCCACCTTGCGCACGACATCGGTACCGATCGCCGAACCAAGCGCCACCGCAGTCTCGGGTGCCATCGTGCCAGTGCGCAGAACGTCGATCGACAACTCTTCCTTGCCAATGCGAATGATGTCGCCATCGATCTCGGCCGCACCGGCCGCCATGCCAAGCACGATCATGATGTCGAGTCGCCGCAACTCTGTCGCCTGCACATCGAGACCACGCAAGTGCGCGAGTGCGAGCACCATCCGCGCCTCGGTGACCGTCATCGCCAACGAATCAGCCACGGCCGCCGCGAGCTCGATGGCCGTGCCGGCTGCCGGGATGACCGCAGGAATACCGCTGACCGCGCCACGCGCCGCACTGCGCCACGCCACATCGCGCACCAACTGGCGCTCGAGCGCACGATCGTCGAGGTCGCGACGCACAATGCGCGTCACATCGGCCCGCACCGCCGTATCCGTCGCAAACTGGCTAATCGCAAAATCGATCGCCGTAAACATGCCCGTGCCAACCCTCTCGACAAG
>JAEMTW010000079.1:7214-7819 GCA_016462095.1 Thermoleophilia bacterium | reverse complement strand
CCCATCTTCTCGGCACGGGCCGTGGCGTTCTTGAGGATCGTGCGCGGGCAGAAGTTGTAGGGAGCGCCGTCGATCGTGATGTCGCAGGCGAAGCGGGCGAGGCCGGGCTTAAACGGCACCGGTGTGTACGACTCGGGGTCGGGGATCGCCGCAATGTCGGGCGAGGCGGGCGACTGGCCGATCGGACCGGCCGCAAAACCAGCAAAGCCGGCACCGTCGTCGAACAACATGTCGAGCCGCTCGGCCGGCACTAGCTTGGCGCTGGGCTTGCCGTGCATGTCGACGAACTGGGCGAAAAAGAACTCAATTCCGTCGGCCGCCGCTCGGCTGCGTACTTCTTCTTTGTTCTTGGGGTCTGCCACCGGAATCTCCTCAGTTCGTGGTGAAGGCAAAAGGCATGGTAATGGAATCTAGACAGACGAAAGAGCGGGTTCGTGATGGGGAATCACGTGGACCTCAATACCGTCTTTGCGTAACTTCTTACGTAGCTCTGTACCGACGTCGCCCTCGACAAAGCGGCGGATGCCGGTCTCGGGGGTCTCGTCGATCACGATCATCTTGGCGCCGCGGGCTCGCGCCACCCGGGCCAGCGACTTGGTCGCCTT
>JAEMTW010000079.1:2827-7204 GCA_016462095.1 Thermoleophilia bacterium | reverse complement strand
CGCCGCCACGATCTGGTCGACAGCGCTGCCGACCCAACCATGTCGCGCCTTCATTTCTTGCTTCGTTGGCATCAGGCCAGGGTTCGGAATGCCGAATTGCGTTCCGTAGATTCTGGCGATGGTGACGACAGCAACGGGGCCGGACTGGGAGAGGGCGATCGCCTCAGCGATCGCCCTCTCGGAGAAGTCCCGGCGTCCATCCGCGGCGAGCAAGACCTCACACGGCGCGGTTGGCTGTTCGTCCCATTTGCGCTTGCGGCGTGGGATTAGGCCCATGACGTACTCGCTAGTGCTCCACGTGGTGTGGCGTCGGGGTGTGGTCGCGCTTGTCCTCGATGCAGCGGCACGTAGAGCGCGAGCAGGATTAGGCCGACCCAGAAGAGCCAGCGGTAGCCCGAGCCCACGGCATAGTCGGCCGCGTAGTAGCCACCGACGATCCAGAGGATCAGGCCAAGCACGCCGAACAGGATCGCGACGGGTCCCATGATGCGCGGCATCTTGACCGGCCGTGGGAAGTCGTCGCGCTTCCAGCGGAAGACGCCGAAGCCAACCATCGCAACGGCGAGGGCGAAGAGGTAGCCCATGTTGCTGAACACGTAGATCTGAAGCGGCGAGCCGACCAGCAACACGAGCAGCGAGGCGACCAGCGAGAGAATGATCGCGGTGCTCGGGGAGCCGTGCTTGTTGGTCTTGCTAAAGATCTTCGGCAAGACGCCGTCGACCGAGTTCTGCCAGAGGCCACGCGAGGCCCCAATCAGGGCGTTCAGCACCGACAGCAGCAGGGCAGCGACCAAGGCGAGCCCGATGAACCAGCGCCAGAATTCGTTGGCGCCGAAAATCGCGTCAACGTAGCCGAGGAAGACAACGTTGGCATCGCCCGAGCCGAGCGCTGCGAAGCCCGTCGTGCCAAGCACAGCCAGCAGCATCAGGGGCAGCGTGATGTAGACGAAGAGACCGAAGAGACCCTCGGCAGTCATCGCGATCTTGGCGTCGCGGGCCGGCTCGCGGCATTCGCCGATGTAGCAGGCCGCTGCCTCCATCGCCCAGACGGTCCAGACGAAGATGAAGGCCCAGCCGACGATCAACTGCCAGCTGCCGGTCACACCATCGGGGAGGGTGCCGAGCTGGACGCGACCAAAGTCGATGGTCGAAGGCTTAAAGAACGGCAGGATGATGATCAGCACGAGTGGCACGATCGAGCCAATGCCGAGGATCGTCGCAAAGGTGGCACCGAGGCGAATGCCGAGCCAGCCGGGGATGAAGACGACGAGCAGAATCACGGCGGCAGTGACGATCACGCCGACCGACCAGGCCGAGCCAAACTTATCGGAGATCGGACCGTAGGTGCCGCCCAACGGAATGCCGAAGAGGTCCGTGATGTACAACGCTGCCAGGTAGGCATTAATCGGCGCGACGGTAAACCAGCCGAGCCAGTAGGCCCACGAGCTGAGTCCACCAACGTGCTCAGCGACACCAGTGCCAAGCGGCTTGAAGGTCTCGAACGCATAGCTCGGTAGTCCACCCGCGCGATCGGGGAAGGCCGCCGCTAATTCGGCGAGACAGAAGCAGAGGAACACGCCGACGAGGGTCAGCACGATAAACAGCGTGATTGCCACGCCGCCAAGTGCGAGCAGGGCGTAGCCCGCCAGACCGATCACGAGGATCGTCCCGGCCAAGCCGATCACGAAGGCGCCCCACCAGTTGGTGCCCTTCTCGAGTTCTACGGTAAAACGCTCACCGCTTGGATGTGCAGCCATGCTTCTCCCCCTCTAATGGTGTGGCAAGCAAACCACCACGGAATGGCCATGTCAAGGGTAAAGGTATGTCGCCGACACCAATGTAGAGATAGGTGCCATATCCTGCTTTCTACGAGACCGTCCAGATGGCGCTACGAGATGTGCGACGCAGACGGGCGGGAGGTTGATAGTGTGCCGGGCGTGAAGGCTGATACGCATCCCGATTATCCCGTGGTCACGATCTCGTGTGCGTGCGGCAGTTCGTTCGAGTCGCGCTCTACGAAGGGCGACTACTCCGTCGAGGTCTGCTCCGAGTGCCACCCGTTCTACACGGGTACGCAGAAGCTGATCGACGTTGGCGGCCGGGTCGAGCGCTTCAACAAGCGCCGGGCCAAGCAGGCCTCGTCCTAGTCTGGTCGGACGGTAGGCAATGAGCCAAGCGGTCGGAGGACAGGCCGTTGTGGAGGGCGTGATGATGCGCACTCCAACGGCATGGGCTGTTGCAGTCCGGCGTCCTGATGGACGTATTACGACCGTGGTCGAGGACGCACGCTCCATCGCGCTCCGCTTTCCGATTCTGCGCTGGCCGGTGATTCGCGGGGTTGTCGCGCTTGGTGAGTCGCTCGCGATCGGCATGAAGGCGTTGTCGATGGCGGCGCGCCTGTCCACGAGCGACCATGAGGGTGAGGGCGAGCAGGAGATCGGGCGTCGCGAGATTGCGATTGCACTGGTTGTGGCCGTGGTGTTTAGCGTGGTCTTCTTCAAGGTCGTGCCGAGCGTGGTGGCGAACTTCCTGCCGATTCAGGACACGTTTTTGTTCGTCGTGGCCGAGGGCATCATTCGCGTCAGTCTCTTTGTCGGCTACCTCGTCGTCCTTTCGTTGCTGCCCGACCTACGGCGCGTCTTCCAATTCCACGCCGCGGAGCACCAAGCGATCAATGCGCTCGAGGCCGGCGAGCCCCGCACGGCCGCCGCCGCCGCGCTCTATAGCCGCATCCATTTGCGTTGTGGCACGGCATTCCTGCTCTGGGTGATGGTGATTGCGATCATCGTCTTCGCTTTCGTGGGACGGCCCGATCTGCCCTGGCTGATCGCCTCGCGCGTGCTGCTCGTGCCGGTGATTGCTGGCATCGCCTACGAGGTGATCCGCCTCGCGGGCCGCTACGGGACCAACCCGATCGTGCATGCCATTCTCTGGCCCGGTCTGCTCTTGCAGCGACTGACGACACGGCCGGCTGACGCCGAGCACCTTGAGGTCGCTGTGGCTGCGCTCGATGCGGTCTTGCAGCGCGAGGAAACAAATCGTGCGGCGCGCCCCGAGGCGCCCGTCGACGTGATGGCCTGAGCCGCACCGCGGCTCACCCACGTACCCTGCAGC
Organism: Thermoleophilia bacterium; assembly: GCA_016462095.1. Taxonomy (GTDB): domain Bacteria; phylum Actinomycetota; class Thermoleophilia; order Gaiellales; family F1-60-MAGs149; genus F1-60-MAGs149. The sequence goes on along the minus strand of JAEMTW010000079.1, from coordinate 4,090 downwards.
TATGGAACGCCTCGTCTCTCAGATCGAACGGTCCTTTGCGGACGTCGAGCAGGAGCTTGCCGACCCGGCGGTCCTGAACGACCATCAGCGCCTCGCCGAGGTTGGCCGCACACACCGTCGCCTGCAGACTGCGCACGAGCTGGCACGGCGTTGGCGTGCTGCCAGCCAGACCGTGCAAGACGCCGAGCAGGGGTTGGAGAGCGAATCGGATCCCGAGGTGCGTGCGTATCTGCTGGAAGAGTTGGAGGCGTCGAAACTTGAGGTGCCGGCACTCGAGGAAGAGCTGCGGATCGCGATGCTCGAGCACGATCCAGCCGATGACCGCAACGTGATCATCGAATTGCGCGGCGGCACGGGCGGGGAGGAGGCTGCGCTGTTTGCGGCTGACCTCTACAAGATGCTGACGGGCTACGCCGACCGGCTCGGCTTTAAGCACCAGGTGCTGACGTCGGACGCCTCGGATTCGGGTGGCCTCAAAGACATCTCGTTCGAAATCACGGGCGACGGCGCGTACTCGGCGTTTAAGTGGGAGTCGGGCGTGCATCGCGTGCAGCGCGTGCCGTCGACCGAGACGCAGGGACGCATCCACACGTCGACGGCGACGGTTGCTGTCTTGCCCGAAGCCGAAGAGGTCGAGGTCTCGGTCGAGCTGAAGGACCTCAAGATCGACGTCTACCGTGCCACCGGACCGGGTGGGCAGTCCGTCAACACGACCGACTCGGCCGTGCGCATCACGCACCTGCCGACCGGCGTCGTGGTGGCCTGTCAGGACGAACGCTCGCAGTTGCAGAACCGCGAGCGCGCAATGAAGATTCTGCGCGCCCGCATCTACGAGGCCGAGCGAGAGCGGCTCGCCGCCGAGCAGGCCGCAACGCGCAAGTCGCAGATTGGCACGGGCGCGCGGTCGGAGAAAATCCGCACCTATAACTATCCGCAGAGTCGGGTCACGGACCATCGCATCAAGTTCACCTCCCACGATTTTGAGCAGATCATGATCGGCGCGTTGGAGCCGTTCACCAGCGCCCTGCAGGCTGACTGGAATCGTCAGCAGCTGGAGGAAGCGGCGTCGAGTCACGCCGATGACTGAGGCGCTCCCCGGTGGTATGCGCACGGTCAAGGACGTGCTCGCGTTGTCGGCAGCGTTTCTGAATGCCAAGGGGATTGCCACCGCACGCCTTGACGCGGAGCGCCTGATTGGCAGCGTGCTCGGTCTCGATCGACTTGAGCTCTACCTGCACCACGATCGCCCCGTCACACCCGACG
>JAEMTW010000079.1:0-2817 GCA_016462095.1 Thermoleophilia bacterium | reverse complement strand
TTCGTCCACTGCTGCGTCGTCGAGCCGACCTCGAGCCGGTTGCGTACATCCTCGGCACGGTTGGATTTCACCATGTCGTGCTCAAGTGCGATGCGCGCGCATTGATGCCTCGCTCCGAGACGGAGACGCTGGTCGAGGTGGCACTTGCCAATCTGCCAGACCGGGGCACACTGCTCGATGTGGGGACCGGGGCAGGCGCGATCGCCGTCGCCGTCAAGCACGATCGGCCAGACGTTCGTGTGACGGCGGTTGAGCTCTCGCCCGCTGCACTCGCGCTGGCTCGAGAGAACGCAGAATTTGTTGGTGTTGAGATCAATTTCATCGAGTCCAATCTGCTCGCAGGCGTGGCGGGACAACGCTTCCACGTGATCGCGGCCAACCTGCCGTACATCCCCGATGGTGATCCTCGGACCGAGCCGGGCGTCGTCCGACACGAGCCACACCTCGCGCTGTACGGCGGCAAAGATGGGCTCGATCTCGTCCGGCGCGTGGTGGCCGACGCGCCGGGCTGTCTGGAAGCTGGCGGCCTGCTGGTGTTGGAGGTGTCTGACGAGCAGGCCCCCGCGACGCGCGGACTGTTGGAGGCGGCCGGGTATACGGAGATCGAGTTTCATCGCGACCTGGCGGGGATCGATCGGGTCGTGGCAGCGCGTCATGTGCGGCCTGCACACTCCGTCAGCTGATTGACAGGCGCTGGTGGTGCTTGCCGAGCAGGTCGCCCCGCGTAGAATCTCGTTATGGCCACGAACGATATCTCGCTCGACACTCTCCGCACTGCTGGGCTCGCTGTAGTCGACCCGGCGATTGCGGGCCTTCTCGACCGCGAGCTGGACCGTCAGCGCGACGAGCTCGAACTGATCGCCTCGGAGAACTTCACGTGGCCGTCGGTGATCGAGGCGGTCGGCAGCGTTGCCACCAATAAGTACGCCGAGGGCTACCCGGGTAAGCGCTACTACGGCGGCTGCGGCGTGGTCGACGAGATCGAGACGCTCGCGATTGAGCGAGCCAAGAGCCTCTACGGCGCAGAGCACGCCAACGTGCAGCCGCACGCCGGAGCACAGGCCAACATGGCCGCCTACTTGGCGCTGCTGTCGCCCGGCGACACAGTGCTTGCGCTCCGCCTCGACCACGGCGGCCATCTCACGCATGGCCACCCCGTCAATTCGTCGAGCAAGTACTACAACTTCGAGCACTACGGCGTTTCGCCGGAGACCGGCACGATCGACATGGAGGAGGTCCGCAAGGCCGCCCATGAACATAAGCCGAAGCTGATCATCACGGGCGCCAGCGCCTATCCGCGCACGCTCGACTTCGCGGCTTTCCGCGAGATTGCCGACGAGGTTGGCGCCAACTTTATGGTCGACATGGCGCACATCTCTGGTCTTGTCGCCGGCGGTGTTCATCCGAGCCCAGTGCCGTATGCCGACGTCGTCACGTCGACGGTTCACAAGTCGCTGGCCGGTCCCCGGGCGGGCTTCATCCTCTGCAAAGAGGAGTGGCAGAAGAAGATCGATTCCGGTCTTTTCCCGGGACTGCAGGGCGGACCGCTCTGCCATGGCGTAGCCGGCAAGGCCGTCGCCTTCGGCATCGCCGCGACGCCAGCCTTCAAGCAGTACCAGAAACAGATTTGCCTCAACGCTCAGGCGCTCGCCGACGGCCTGCTCGGCACCGGTAATCGGCTGGTCTCGGGCGGCACCGACACGCACCTCGTGCTGCTCGATCTGCAGGAAGCGGCATTCTCGGGCAAGGAGCTCGAGGATCGCCTGCACTCGATCAGCGTGACGGTCAATCGCAACTCGATTCCGTTCGATCCGCGCCCCGCGATGCAGACCAGCGGCGTGCGCATCGGCACACCAGCAGCCACGATGCGTGGCCTCGACGAGGCCGATTTCCTCAACGTCGGCCGCATCATCGGTTCGGCCGTGGCTGAGGATGCCGACCTCGACCTGCTTCGCGGCGAGGTCGAGTCGATCCTCGCGCGCCACCCGCTCTACGCGGGCATGCGCGGCTTTAGCTCGATCCACGCTGGTTGAGTCGTATCGACGAGCGTCCGGGATCAGCTTTGCTTAGGGGCCTGACCCCAAAGCAAAGCTGATCGCCTACCCCGCAGGTACCCTGAGTCTGTGGTACCCGACTCGCTCTCTCGACTCGTTGTCGCTCCGTCAGCGATCTATGCGCTGCTGATTGCCGCCGTCATCACGTTCGCGTTGACGCCCGTGGCGATGCGTGCGGCCTGGCGGCTCGGTGTGGTCGATCGGCCGGACGGGCGCCGCATCCATGACCGGCCGATTCCCCTGCTTGGAGGGGTCGCGATCTTCCTCGGCATCCTCGTCGCCGTCCTGCCAAACCTCGAAGTTGATCGGCGCTACGCCAGCATCCTGATCGGCGCCGGCCTGATCTGCCTGCTCGGTGTCGTCGACGATCGCTTTGGCATTCCGCCGCTGCCGAAGCTGCTGGGCCAGATTGCCTGCGCAGCGATCCCGGTCGCGACGGGGATGACAATCGACTCGATCACGATTCCATTGATCGAGCCGAGCACCGTCTCGTTTGGCGTGCTGGCGTATCCGTTGACGATCATCTTCATCGTCGCTGTCGCGAATGTCGTCAACCTCGCCGACGGCATGGACGGACTGGCGGCGGGCGTCTGTGGGATCAGCGCCTTAACGTTCGCGATCCTCGCGCTCTCGCTCGGCCGCATCTCGGCGGGTGTGATGGCCGCCGCCGTAGCCGGTGCGTGCCTCGGCTTTCTGCCCTGGAACTTCAATCCAGCCAAGGTCTTCATGGGCGATTCGGGCGCACTTGTGCTTGGCTTCCTAC
>JAEMTW010000078.1:4971-7868 GCA_016462095.1 Thermoleophilia bacterium | reverse complement strand
AGTGCACCACGGACGTACTTCGGCTCGGGGCGTACGTAGACCGCACGGCGCTTGGCGAGTTCGGCCTCATCGACCTCAAGGTCCAGGCGCAACTCGGAGACATTGATGTTGATGATGTCGCCCTCTTGCATCAGACCGATCGGTCCGCCCTCGACGCTCTCGGGGCAGACATGACCGATGCAGAACCCGCGGGTCGCACCACTAAAACGACCGTCGGTGATGAGCGCAACGGTCTCGCCCATGCCAGCGCCCATGACGGCACCCGTGACACCGAGCATCTCGCGCATACCAGGACCACCGATCGGGCCCTCGTCGCGGATCACGATGACATCGCCATCGTTGATCTTGCCGTCGACCACAGCGTCCATCGCCGCCTCTTCGCCACTGAAGACACGAGCCGGGCCGCGGAACTCACGGATGCCGGTCGAGGCGACCTTGACCACGCCGCCGCCAGGCGCAGCCGTACCACGCAAGACGAGCAGGCCGCCATCGGCGTGGACAGGATTCGAGAATGGATGCACGATCGCGCCGTCCGCATTCGGGGCGTCCGCAAGGGCCTCGGCCATCGTCTGGCCGGTGATCGTCAGTTCATCGCCGTGCAAGAGGCCCGCGTCGAGCAGCTCCTTGAGGATCGTCGGCACGCCACCAACCTTGTCGAGATCGGCCATCACGTACTGGCCACCCGGCTTGAGGTCGGCAATGTGTGGCGTCATCTTGGCGATTCGATTGAAGTCGTCGAGCTCGAGATCGACGTCGGCCTCGTGCGCAATCGCGAGCAGATGCAGGACCGCATTCGTCGAGCCACCCGAGGCGTTGACCGCCATGATCGCGTTCTCGAAGGCCTTCTTCGTCATGATCCGACGCGGATTTAGCTCGAGCTCGACGGCCTGGACTGCAAGCTCGCCGGCCTTGACGGCCCATTCGCTGCGCCGCACGTGCGTGGCGGGAGCCGACGAGGAGCCAATCGGCGCCATGCCAAGGGCCTCAGCAATCGTGGCCATCGTGTTGGCAGTAAACATGCCGCCACAGGAGCCGGCGCCAGGGCAGGCCTCTTTCTCCAGCTCGTGCAGGTCTTCCTCGCTCATCGTGCCGCGTGCGACTGCACCAACCGCCTCGAAGACGTCCTGAATGTTGACGTCTTTGCCGCGGAACTTGCCGGGCATGATCGTGCCGCCGTAGAGGAAGCAGCTCGGCAGGTCGAGGCGCGCCGCGCCCATCAACATGCCAGGGAGACTCTTGTCGCAGCCTGCGATCGTGACGGAGCCGTCGAAGCGCTCTGCGTGCATGACGAGCTCGTAGGCGTCGGCGATGTTCTCGCGCGAGACGAGCGAGGCACGCATGCCCTCGTGGCCCATGGCGATGCCATCGGAAACCGCGATCGTATTGAAGATCAGCGAGACAGCGCCGGCAGCATTCGCACCGTTCTGCGCATGCACGGCCAACTTGTCGAGATGGTAGTTACACGGCGTGACCTGGTTCCAAGACGTCGCGACAGCAACCTGCGACTTGGAAAAGTCCTCATCCTTCAGGCCAACGGCGCGCAGCATGGCGCGGGCGGGGGCGCGACGGAATCCTTCGGTGACATCAAGACTGCGGCGGCGGCGATGGTCGTTGCTCATGCGGGGGATGATACGCGAAATCGGGCTTGGTAAATCCCGTGGTGTGATGTCCACCCCAGCCACGGACATTCGCCGACGAGCGGGGATGTTGGGAGGACACCACAACCGCGCGGATGTCATGTCCTCCCCACCCACGCGCTGGGGTAGCAATTGCGTGTATGGGGGGAGGACATGACATCCGCGCGGTTGTGGTGTCCTCCCTGGATGGCGATCGCTGAACTGATCGCGCCGGGGCGACTAGGCGGCGGCGAAACGGCGGCCGTCGGGCGACATCGTCGCTCGACCGTCGGCTACCAGGCGTTCGACGTGCGAGAGGGCCTCGACGAGAGCGAAGCGGCGCTCGTGCATGCCATGGCCGTCGGGCCAGATCACGGCGGCAACTTCCATCGCGGACGAAGCGCCGTTGTGGAGAGCGCCGAGTGCGATCAGGAGGCGCTCGTCGTGCATGGCGCGAATCTCGCGGGCACGACCTGCGACATCCTCAACGGGGGCACGATGGCCGCCGTAGACAATTGCGGGTGACAGCTCGGCAAGCCGCTCGAGCGTCGAGAAGTAGCGGCCGAGCGGATCGAAATCCGTGTCTTCCCAGCGTCCCACGTTCGGGCTGATCGTCGCGAGGATGACATCGCCACCGAACATGCGGCCCGTCGTCTCGCCCAGCAACGCAATGTGGCCGTCGGCATGCCCGGGAAGGTGCAGGACGCGAAAGTCTTCGTCAGCGATGCGGATCAGGTCGCCCTCATCCACTAGGTCCGTGGGCTCGGGGATCGTGACGGGCGAGCCACCCTCGTCGTCGGCCGCCTCGCGCGCCATCTCGGTCGACATGCCGTTGCCGTACATGTGGTCGTAGACGCCCTCGATATCCATGTCGACCCAGGCGTTCTTCGACAACGCGGCGTCGAGACGCCCCTGCACGACCTCGACCGGCTCGACGAGGTCGGCGAGCAGCCCGCCACAGCCAATGTGATCTGGGTGATAGTGCGTCACGACGAGACGATGGATCTCGGGGTTGCCGAGCTGCTCGAGCACCTCGCCCCAACGGCGCACGGTCCCGGGCGTGCCCAAACCGGCATCGATAATCGTCCACCCCTCGGGAGCCTCGAGCGCGTAACAGTGCACGTGATCGAGCGCCCACGGCAACGGCATCGTGATGCGATGGGCACCACCGCCGAGCTCTGTGATCTCTACCTCGCGCGACACGTGCAAGCCCTATTCAAGCCCAAGACAAGCCCTAGAGCTCGGTGCGCTCGACACTCTTCGAGAGGTACGCCTCGATCT
>JAEMTW010000078.1:0-4961 GCA_016462095.1 Thermoleophilia bacterium | reverse complement strand
GGCAACGGCATCGTGATGCGATGAGCGCCACCGCCGAGGTCTGTGATCTCTGCCTCGCGCGACACGTGCAAGCCCTTGACAAGCCCTAGAGCTCGGTGCGCTCGACGCTCTTCGAGAGGTACGCCTCGATCTGGTCGCCTTCAACAAGCTCGGAGTAGCCCTTGAGCACGATGCCGCACTCGAAGCCTTCCTTGATCTCCTTGACCTCGTCCTTGAGGTGGCGGATCGTGTCGATCTGGGTGTCGGCAACGATGATGCCGTCGCGGATGACGCGGACGTTCGAGCCGCGCGTGATGAGGCCGCTCGTGACCATGCAGCCAGCGATCGTGCCGATCTTGGAGGCCTTGAAGAGCTGTCGCACCTCGGCGCCACCGGTGATCTCTTCGACGATGTCTGGCGTCAACATGCCGACGAGGGCGGCTTCGATGTCCTCGGTCAGCTTGTAGATGATCTTGTAGGTGCGAATATCGACGCCTTCGCGCTCGGCAAGGTTCTTCGCCTCGCCGTTCGGGCGGACGTTGAAGCCCACGACGATCGCCTTCGAGGCGGCCGCGAGCATGACATCGGACTCGGTGATACCGCCGACGCCCGTGTGGATGACGCGAACAGCGACCTCTTCGCTCTTGATCTTGTCGAGCTCGGAGACTGCAGCCTCGACGGAACCCTGCACGTCGCCCTTGATGACGAGGTTGAGATCGCGCACCTTGCCGTCGGAGACCTGCTTGAAGAGGTCCTCGAGCGAAATCGACTTCTGGCTGCGACGCGACAGTTCCTCGGCCCGCAGACGCGCAGCGCGCTTCTGGGCGAGGTGGCGAGCGTCGCGCTCGGAGTCGACGACGCGGCAGATCTCTCCGGCCGGCGGTGGCTTATCGAAGCCGACGATCTCGACCGGATCGGCCGGACCAGCGGACGTCATCTTGACACCATGCTCGTCGAGCATGATGCGCACCTTGCCCCACGCATCGCCCGCAACGACAGCGTCGCCTGGCTTGAGCGTGCCGCGCTGCACCAGCATCGTGGCGACCGGACCGCGACCGACATCGAGGCGCGATTCGACGATCGGGCCGGAGGCTGGCGCGTTCGGGTTAGCTTTTAGCTCGAGCACATCGGCTTGGAGCAGGAGCATCTCGAGCAGGCTGTCGAGGCCCGTCTTTAGCTTGGCGGAGACGTCGACGAAGACCGTGTCTCCACCCCAATCCTCGGGCTGCAGACCATGCGTGACGAGGTCCTGACGCGTCTTCTGCGGATTGGCGCCTGGCTTATCAATCTTGTTGACCGCAACGACGATTGGAACGCCAGCGGCCTTGGCATGGTCGATCGCCTCGAGCGTCTGCGGCATCACGCTGTCGTCGGCAGCCACCACGAGGACAGCAACGTCCGTCAGCTTGGCACCGCGGGCACGCAGGGCGGTAAACGCCTCGTGGCCCGGCGTGTCGAGGAACGTGACTTCGCGTTCGCCGACCTTGACTTGGTACGCACCAATGTGCTGAGTGATGCCACCGGCCTCGCCCGCGACCACGCTGGTCGAGCGAATCGCATCGAGCAGCGTCGTCTTGCCGTGGTCGACGTGACCCATCACGGTGATCACCGGTGCGCGAGGCAGCAGCGACTCGGGATCGTCTTCGATCACGATGTCGTCGATCTCTTCCTCGGCACTCTTGATCGTGACGGGGCGCTCAAACTCGGTGGCAATCAGCTCGATTGCCTCGTCGGTCAGCGACTGCGTGATCGTGACGAACTCGCCAAGACCCATCATCATCTTGATGATCTCGGCCGTGGAGACGCCAAGCTTCTCGGCGTACTCCTTGACGGTCACACCACTCGGCACCGTGACCGGGCCGGTCGGGCGGACGACAACCTTCTCTTCGCGCTCTTCACCACGACCGCGATCGCCACCACGAACGTTGCGTTCGCGCGGCCCACGAGCAGCCTGCGAATCGATAACGACGCGACGCTTCTTGCCTTGCGGTACGCCGCGCTGCGGGCGACTGCGACCAAACGGTGCGGCGGCATCGCCCGGAGGCGGAGGCGGTGCGAAACGACTGCCACCCGTGGTGCGGGCCTGGCGCGGAGCGTCACTGCGCGGCGCCCGTTCCGCGCCACTTTCGGCACTCGTGGTGGGCTTCTTTTCCTTCGGCGGTGCCGGCGGCTCGATCTTGATCGCGTTCGGGTGGGCGGCTGCGGGATCGGGCGGCGGCGCATCTGCAGCGGACTTGCGCGCAACAGGCGAGGCAACAGCCTTCTTCTTGACGGGGGCCTTCTTTGGCTTAGATCCTGCCAAGGCGCGCGCTGCGGCTACCTCATCGACCATGTCGCGCTGGATCGGAACGCCCGCCTCGAACAGAACGCGGGCGACCTCATTCGGATCGAGCCCGCGCTCACGCGCGATTTCCACAATACGTCGCTTCGCCATCAGCGGATGATCCTACCAGTCAGGCGGCTTCTAGACCCCCGCCAACGCCGCTAGGACGCGCTCTGCGAGGTCGGCTGGAACCTCCAGCGAGGCGCGCAGGCGCCGTGAAATCGATCGTGTTCGCACGGCCAGTTCGACACATTCCGCACGTGCACAGAGATACGTACCCCGTCCACTTGCCTGGCCGACGACGAGCAGGCCGGCGGCATCGACCGAGAGCCGAACGAGCTGGCTCTGCGGTCGCTGCTGCCCACAGCCGGCGCAGGTTCGCGTCGGCTCCATTGTTGCCGCGCTAGACGGCGTCGCCGTCGATCGTGACGACGTCCTCGGGCCCAACAAGGCGCTCGTAGCGCCGCACCACGATGCCGTTGATCGAGACGCGACCCTCCTTGAGGAAGGCCTTCATTGCACGCTCGTCGTGGCCGCGCGCCTCGAGGTACTTGGCGATGTTGTCGGCACCCGCGTAGTCCTCGTCGCCCTCCATGGCGAACTCGGTCTCCGACTTGATGTCGATGCGCCAACCTGTCAGCTTGGCTGCCAGGCGCGCATTCTGCCCCTCACGGCCGATCGCCAGCGACAGCTGGTCGTCCGGCACAATGACGGTTGCCTGCATGCTCTCGTCGTCGACGAGGACCTCCTTGACGCGCGCCGGAGCGAGCGCCTTGGCGATGAAGCGCGCGGGCTCATCGTTCCAAGGAATGATGTCGATCTTCTCGCCGCGCAACTCGGAGACGACCATGCGGACGCGCGAACCACGCGGACCGACACAGGCACCGACCGGGTCGACGCCCTGCACCTTCGACTCGACGGCGATCTTGGCGCGATAGCCAGCCTCGCGGGCAACCTGACGGATCTCGACGAGACCGTCGGCGATCTCTGGCACCTCGAGCGTGAACATCTCGCGGATCATCTCTTCCGAGCGTCGCGAGAGCACAATCTGTGGTCCACGCGTACCGCTGCGAACCTCGATGATGACGGCCTTGATGCGCGCGCCATGCTCGTAGCGCTCGCCAGGCACCTGCTCGGAGCCAGGCAACAGCGCCTCGACACGACCAAGATCAACGAGGCAGTAACGATTATCGGCCTGCTGAACGATGCCCGTCACGACGTCGCCCACGCGGTCCTGATACTCCTCGAACATCATGTCACGCTCGACCTCGCGGATCCGCTGCAGGATGACCTGCTTGGCGGTCTGCGCGGCGATGCGGCCGAAGTTCTTCGGTGTGGCGTCGTACTGGATGATGTTGTGTGCGGCGAGCGCGTCCCAATCGATAATCGCCTCGGGCTCGTTGTCGATCGGGTCTGGATCGCGATCGGCACGAATGTAGAAGGCAGGGCGCTCGCGGCGCGGGCGCTCCGGCTCAACCGGCAGTTCGCTCATCTCGGGCGGCAACGGGTACTCGAGCAGCCCAAGCGCCTCGAGCTGATCGTCCGTGGCGTCGATCTGCATGACGCAAAAGTCGCCAGAATCGCGATCGATCACGACGCGGGCATGCTTGCCCTTGGCGTCGGGCGTCTTGCGATACGCAGCACCAAGCGCCTCTTCAAGCGCCACCAACAGGATCTCAGAGTCGATCGACTTCTGCTGTTCTAGCTCTCGGACAGCTTCGAGAATTTCTTTACTCATAGCGACTTCACCAGCTTCCACATGAGGGTTGACTTCTTGACATCGGCGTACGGCACCTCGAGGCGCTCTCCACCGGTTTCGACCGTGACAGAATCGGGGCCGGCAGCCACGAGCACGCCTGCAAAGGCGGTTCGTTCGGCAACCGGAACGCGCATCACGAAGGATGCTTCGCGCCCAATTGATCGTGCGTAGTGATCGGGGCGCGTCAGGGCCCGATCGAGGCCAGGCGACGAGACTTCGAGCGCCCACTCCTCGCGTAGCGGCAAGAGCGCCCGCGAGATCTCCTCGCAGACAGCGAGCGAGACGCCGCCATCGCAATCGACCATGACGCGCAATTGACCGTGGCCGGCGTCGGCCATGACATCCCAGAGGTAGATGTCGGGACGGACCTCGGAAATCAGCTGCTCAACGATAACTCGTGGATCTGCTGGATTTTCCATGGCACCTCCTTCAATTGTCTTCGTCCAGAAACGAAAAAACGGGCTCTTGGCCCGTTTCGGCCGAGCGCCTTAGAACCGCGCTCGTACCGAAGGGTACCAGAGGAGTGGTGTGCGCGGTTCGCTCTGCGTATGGTGTCTACGGCGCGACGTCGAGCACGATCGTGACGGGCCCATCGTTGACGAGCGACACCTGCATGTCTGCTCCAAAGCGGCCAGTCGCAATCGTGATCCCGAGTGCCCGTAACGCATCGGCGTACCGCTCAACGAGCGGCTCGGCCAGCGCAGGGTCGGCGGCGCCCGTAAACGACGGACGATTGCCTTTGCGGATATCGGCAAGCAGCGTGAATTGCGAGACCACGAGGATGCTGCCGCCGAGATCGACGACCGAGCGATCAAAGCGGCCCGCCTCGTCTCGAAAGATCCGTAGGGCGGCCGTCTTGGCAGCCGCACGCTCCATCACGCTCGCGTCATCGCCCTCGGC
>JAEMTW010000077.1:223-7986 GCA_016462095.1 Thermoleophilia bacterium | reverse complement strand
AGAGCGGGTAACGAGGATCGAACTCGTATCACAGGCTTGGAAGGCCAGTGCTCTACCGTTGAGCTATACCCGCGGACGCGCCGAAGGGCGCTTTGTCCTAGAGATTCTACGCGGGTCGCACGGTGGGTGTGGAGTCAGCACACTGTCAGGTTCCATTTGTGCGGAACATTAACACTTGTATTCGGGACTAAGTGTTGTATAAATCTGTTAACGACGCACAGAAGGGTCTCTTGATGTCTGTCATCCGTTCCACCGATACTGACGAGTCGCTCGTGGCGCGCACCGCCGCGGGGGACATGGATGCCTACGCCGAACTCTACAAGCGGTACCTCCCCGTGGTGCGAGCCTTTGCTCGACGCCGCACGGGTGACATGGATCGAGCCGACGAGTTGACGCAGGAAATCTTTCTTGATGCCTGGCGTAGCTCCGGACGCTACGACCCCAAGGTGGCGCCCGTTGGTGCCTGGATTCGCACGATCACAGCTCGCCGCACGGTGGACTGGACACGCCGCGCGGCGGTACGTCCCCCGCTGGCTCAGCATGAAGGGCGCGAAGTGGTGGAGGACTCGCATGACAACGAGTTGGTCGATCGCCTCGACTTCACTGACGCGCTCAAGGATCTACCGGACGCTCAACGCGAGACACTGGCCTTGGCCTTCTACGGCGATCTGACGTATCCAGAGATCGCAGAGCGCACGAATACGCCACTCGGTACGGTCAAGAGTCGCGCACTGCTCGGAATGCGCCGCCTGTCAACCACCTCGGTCGCACTGGATGCTCGTCCGAACGCGTCGCGGTAGGCTGTGCGCCTATGCCTGATGCACCCGTACTGATCACTGGCTCGACTGGCTTTATTGGCAGCAGATTGGCGCGGCGACTCGTCAGTGCGGGGATTCCGGTGCGCGCGCTGGCGCGGAGTTCTTCTGCAACTGTCGTGCCGGGTGCCGAGCTCATGGTTGGCGACCTGACCGATCGTGACTCGCTCGAGCGAGCCTGTGATGGAGCCTCGGCTGTGATCTCGTGCGCCGCGATTACGGGCGACAAGAAGGGTCCCTACGATCACGTCAACGATCAGGGCATTACAACGCTCGCTCAAGTTGCCACCGCAGCGGGCGTGGGGCGGCTGATCCATTTTGGCGGCATCGACACCGCCGGGTCGAAGCCGGGTCCGTACCTCACAGGTCGTCGGCGTGGGGAAGAGGGCATCAAGGCCGCCGGGGTGCCGTGGACGATCTTGCAGCCATCCGTCCAGTTTGGACCGCGATCACCCTTCATCGCCGCCATGGCTGGTCTGGTGCGGGGACCCGTCGTTCCCGTAGCCGGCAATGGTCATCTGCGGATTCAGTTGATCCACGTCGACGATGTCTGTCGCGCTGCTCACGAGTGCCTGACAGGCGATCAACGGCTCGGCCGCTACGTGGAGCTCGGTGGACCAGAGGCCGTCGAATTTGATGCGATGCTCGACATCATCGGACGAAGTCTGGGCAAGTCCAAGGTGCGGAAGATCCACGCGCCGATGGCGATCGTCAAGCTGCAGGCAACGTTGATGCAGGTCTTGCCGAAGCCCCCCGTCACACCCGCGGCTGTCGAATTGGTGGAGCACGACAACGTAGCGTCGTCGCTGGACGTTGTGCAGAGCGAGTTCGGCTTTACGCCAGTTGGCTTTGCGGAGCACGTTGCCTCGCACGGCCTCGAGCTCTGATCCGCGCCCTGATCGGCGATACTGCGGCGCAATGCGCCTGATTCTCGCCTCGACCTCACCGCAACGACACGCGATTCTGACAGCGCTCGCTGTCGACTTCGAGGTCGTCACGCCGACCTATCACGAGGTGCCGATCCTGGGTTCCCCGGAGCAGGTCGTGATGGAGCGAGCGCTCGGCAAGGCACTCTCAGTCGCAGCAATCACGCCCGCCAGGCCCGTGCTCGGCGTGGACACCGAAGTGGTGATCGATGATGGCGACGTGCTCGGGCAGCCGGCTACCGCCGATCAGGCCCACGCCATGCTGTCGGCGCTGTCCGGTCGCGAGCATCGTGTCATTTCTGGAGTCGCGCTGCTTGGCGAGCAGCAGCAGGTGGCCTCTGCAGTGACGATCGTGCGACTCCGTCACTTGAGTGACGACGAGATCGCCGCCTACGTTGCCGAGGGTGAGTGGCAGGGGCGGGCAGGGGGCTACGCCATTCAAGAGTTAGGCGCCGACCTGGTCGCCACCGTTGAGGGCGACACCACCAACGTCGTTGGACTGCCCGTTATTCTGCTCGCAGAATTACTCACAACCGAAGGCCTCAGCCTCCCGGTCGTGGGAGGGAATCCCAAAACAACGTAGAATCGGTGTGCAGAAGCGGCATCACACGCCGCAAGGGGGCTCTCATCGGTATCAGGAACTGGATGTTTGGCTTCGGCAGCCGAGACATGGCGGTCGATCTCGGAACGGCAAACACGCTCGTCTACGTGCGCGGGCGTGGCATCGTACTGTCCGAACCATCCGTGGTAGCGCTCGATCAGATGACGCGTACTGTCCTGGCCGTCGGCATTGAGGCCAAGCGCATGCTTGGTCGTACTCCTGCATCGATTGTGGCCATCCGCCCACTTAAGGACGGCGTGATCGCCGACTTTGAAGTGACGGAGGAGATGCTTCGCCATTTCATCCACAAGGTCCATCAGAACCGCTGGGCCCATCCGCGCGTCGTCGTCTGCGTTCCTTCTGGTGTGACGGGCGTCGAGAAGCGTGCGGTTGAAGAGGCCGCTCTCTCTGCTGGCGCCCGCGTTGCCTACCTGATCGAAGAGCCAATGGCCGCCGCAATCGGCGCCGGGCTCCCGGTCTCGGAACCATCGGGCAACATGATCGTCGACATTGGTGGTGGCACGACCGAGGTTGCTGTCATCTCGCTCGGCGGCATCGTTGTGGCCCAATCGATTCGTGTCGGTGGCGACGAGCTCGACGAGGCGATCGTCAAGCACGTTCAGCGCACCCACAAGTTGCTCGTCGGTACGCAGACGGCTGAGCAGGTCAAGATTGAGATCGGTAGCGCGTATCCGCGCCCCGACGATGACACGCAGTGCGAAGTGCGGGGACGCGACCTCGTGACGGGACTCCCGAAGACGGTAATTCTGACGGCCGACGAAGTACGGGGCGCACTCGAGGAACCGTTGCTCGAGATCATCGGTGCGATCAAATCGACGCTGGATCAGACGCCGCCAGAACTGGCCGCCGACATCATGGATAAGGGCATCGTGCTGGCCGGTGGCGGCGCTTTGCTGACTCGAATTGACGAGCGAATTCGCGCCGAGACGCAGATGCCGGTCCAGATCGCCGAATCGCCATTGACGTGTGTTGCCGTCGGCTCAGGCCGATCGCTCGACGAGTTCGAGGTGCTGCAACGCATGCACATGAATATCCGCGGGCGTCGTGCCCGGCGGCGCTAGCGGCCAGCCCCTGCGAGACTTCGGCTGAGCATGACCTACGCAAGCGCACCCACTCCGGCAGCACCTGACACCCGTCCGCTTGCAGCGGGCGTGATTGGCGCGTCCGGCTATGCCGGTGCAGAACTGGTGCGACTGTTGTCGGATCACCCAATGCTGCGTCCGGCGATGCTCCAAGCGCGGTCTGAGGGTTTCGATGCGATTGACGCGAAGGTGGCGTCCGCGTGTGACGTTGTCTTCCTCGCGCTTCCCCACGGGGAGTCCCAGAAGATTGGCACCGAACTGCTCGAGCTAGACACCCAGGTCGTTGATCTCGGGTCGGACTTTCGCGTGCCCGAGTTACACCGCGAAAGCATTCGTGTCGCGCGGGCGGTTGCCAATCCAGGCTGCTACGCGACCGCGGCAATTCTCGGTCTCGCACCGTTGGCTGCGGCTGGGCTGATTGATGGCCCGGTGCATCTCGACGGCAAGTCCGGCGTGACAGGCGCAGGGCGCTCGCCCTCGGAGAAAACTCATTTGCCCGAGCTCTACAACGGCATTACGCCGTACTCGGTGACGGGCCACCGCCATCTTGCCGAGATTGAGCAGGAGCTCTCGACTGTCGCGGGATCAACACTGGCGGCGACGTTTGTACCGCACCTGCTGCCCACGAGCCGCGGCTTGCTCGTGACGGCCCACGTGCGCCTCCTGCAGTCGCTCGATCAGGCCGATGTTGATGATCTCTATCGCGCTCGCTATGACGGCGAGCCCTTCGTGCAGCTCGGCGGTCTGCCGGCACCTCAACGACTGGCGGGCACGAACGTCTGTTGGATCAACGCGTGGGTGGACGAGCGCACGGGCTCCGTGTTGGTCGAGTCGGCGCTGGACAACTTGGTCAAGGGTGCGGCTGGCCAGGCGATTCAAAACGCCAACATCATGCTGGGTATCGACGAGCGCGCGGGGCTAACGGTGCGGGGCCTGTGGCCGTAGGGGTCACGTTTCCGCGGGGTTTCGTCGCCGCAGGTGTGACAGCCGGGATCAAGGCCTCCGGAAGACCCGACGTCGCAATCATTGCCGCGACCGAGAACATTCCTGCTGCAGCCGTGTTTACGCGCAGTGCGACGGCAGCACCGCCCGTCGTTGTCTCGCGCGCTCACATTTCCTGTGGGACGACCCGTGCGATTGTGATCTCGAGTGGCAATGCCAACGCGGCAACCGGCGAGCCCGGACGACGCGATGCTGAACGCATGACCGTGCTCGTTGCGGCCGGGCTCAGCTGCGAGGCCGAGCAGGTGCTCGTGGCCTCGACGGGCGTGATTGGTGTGCCGCTACCGATGGAGATCGTCGAACAGGGAATCGAACGAGCGTTGGCCGGTCTGCACGATGGTGGTGGTGCAGACGCCGCCGTGGCGATTACGACCACGGACGCCGCGCCAAAGCAGGCCGAACGCGAAATCGCAACCTCGATCGGAATCATTCGCGTGGGTGGTATAGCGAAGGGTGCTGGCATGATCCGCCCGGATCTCGGCACGATGATTGCTGTCGTGACGACCGATGCGCCGCTCGATTCTCAGCAGACGGAGCAGGCGCTACGTGCAGCAGTCGACCGCACCTTCAACTGCATCACGGTCGATGGCTGCACCTCGACGTCGGACACGGTTGCGTTGCTCGCGAGTGGCGCGTGCGCTGGCGTCCTGACGGCCGAAGATGTGATCCTCGTCGGCTCGGCGATTGAGGCTGTCTGTGAAGACCTCGCGCTGCAGATCGTCCGCGACGGCGAAGGGGCGCATCGCATTGCGCATTGGACCGTGACGGGCGCGAAAGACGACAGCGAGGCCCGCACCATTGCCTACGCCGTGGCTGAAGCCCAGCTCGTGCGTTGTGCCCTCAATGGCGGCGACCCGAACTGGGGTCGCATCGTTGCGGCCCTCGGAGTGACCGGCTGTTCGGTAGAGGCAGAGCGAATCGGCATCACCCTTGGTGGGCATGCTCTTTGCCGCGACGGCATGGCGGTCGAGACTGTAGACATGGCTGCCGTCAACGAGGCTGCTGCCCGCGACACCGTGGAGATCGCGATTGAGCTTGGGGTGGGGGAAGGCGTGGCGAGCATCTGGGCCTCCGACCTCTCCAAACTGTACGTCGAACTGAACGCGGAGTACACGACGTGAGCGGCGCACTCGTTGCCAAGCTCGGCGGGAATGCGCTTGCGCTCTTGCCTGACGCCCTGGCCGCCGCCGACGGACGACCGCTCGTCCTGGTCCACGGTGGTGGTGCGCAGATCACCGCGCTGATGGCGCAGCGCGGTATTCCTGCGCGCTTTGTTGATGGCCGGCGCTTCACGGATTTGCCGACCCTCGCCTGTGCACTCGTTGCGCTTGCGGATGTCTCTGACGAACTCGTTGCTGCGTTACGGGCGGTTGGGCGTGAGGCTCAGGCGTTTCGACAAGGCGAACTCCTCCAGTGCACGCGACGCGTCGAGCTCGGTCTCGTTGGTGAGCCAGCAACAATCGCTGCCGACGCGATTCGGGCGGCGTGGGGTGCAGACCGGATTCCACTGATTGCTCCGATCGGTCGTGACCTCGACACTCCCCGACTGCTCAATGTCAATGCCGATGACGTAGCGGCGGCAGTTGCCATTGCAATCGAGGCCGACGAGTTGGCGTTTCTCTCGGACGTGCCGGGCGTGCTGGACGATGCAGGTGTGGTGCTTCCGCAAATCTCGGCCAGCGCGCTCCCGACTGCGACGGGCGGCATGTTGCCGAAACTGGAAGCCTGCGCCGCTGCGCTCGCCGGCGGCGTTCGCTGCGTGCGGATCGGTGCCGGCACGGAGGTGAGGGCATGAGTATCGCGGATCGTGGCACCGAAGCGATGATGACGAACTATCCACCGAGACCGTTGACGATCGTACGCGGTGACGGATGTTGGCTTTGGGACGATGCTGGCACGCGCTATCTCGACCTCGTGGCAGGCATTGCGGTGGTGACGCTCGGGCATGGTCATCCAGCCCCAATCGCTGCGCTTGCTGCCCAGTCGGCAGTGCTCGACCACGTCTCGAACCTGTACTGGACCGAGCCAGCAATCGCTTTGGCGGAACGACTCAATAGTCTGTCGGGCCTTGAGCAGGCCTTTTTCTGCAACTCGGGTGCCGAGGCGAATGAGGCTGCGATCAAGCTGGCCCGTCGGCATGGAAACGAGACTGGGGGAGCCGCTAAACACGAGTTGGTCTGCCTCGAGGGTGCCTTTCATGGCCGCACGCTCGGCGCGCTGCAAGCGACGTGGGCTCAGCCAAAGAAGATTCCGTTTGAGCCGCTGCCAGCGGGCTTTCGTCACGTTCCCCGTAACGACATCGCAGCACTACGCGCGGCGGTAGGTCCCCAGACGGCCGGCGTGCTGATCGAGCCGATTCAAGGCGAAGGTGGTGTCCACGTCATCGACGAAGCCTTTCTGATCGAGGCGCGAACGCTGTGTGATCAACACGACGCATTGCTGCTGTTCGACGAGGTACAGACTGGCATTGGGCGCTGTGGTGCCTGGTTTGCGTTTCAGCGGACCACTGTGCGCCCCGATGCGGTAGTGCTCGCCAAAGGGTTGGCCTCCGGGATGCCAATTGGCGCGCTACTTTCGAGGCGGTTGGCGACAGGCTTCCGACCAGGCGATCACGGCACCACGTTCGGCGGTTCGCCGCCGATCGCAGCAGCGGCATTGGCGACGATTGAGGTGGTCGAGCGCGACGACCTAATCGGCAACGCAGCGCGCGTCGGCGAACACCTGTCCGTCGCGCTCGCCGGCATCGACGGTGTTGCAGGGGTTCGTGGAGCAGGGCTCCTACTCGCGGTCGAGCTCGTCGACGGTGACGCGGCGGGTGCGGCCACGGCGCTCCGCGAGCGTGGCGTGATCGTCAACGCCGTCTCCGACACGGCGATTCGACTGTGCCCACCACTGGTGATCACGATGGAACAAGCCGAGCTCGCGATCGAAGCGTTCCGAGCGGTCCTCGCCGCACGGGGCTAGCGCGGTTGCGGTGTCCGACGAGGTCGCTCACACTGCCAATATGAAGCGAATTTTTGACTATCTCGGCACCTTTGGGCTCGGCTACTTCTTTGGTCTGGGCGCAATGGCGTTGGCTCATGCGTTCGTCGGGTGGCCCGCGAGTTACCAGGACGCCGCCTACCTCGCATTGATTAGTGGTGCGGGAGCAGTTGGAGCGCGCCTGTACAACAGTCGCTTGGTTCCTCCCGGGAGCGACGAGTAGGCCTGTGCAGCTGCACGGCATTCATCACGTCACCGCAATCACCGCTGACGGTCCTCGTAACGCCGAGTTCTATGGCGGCGTGCTGGGTCTACGACTCGTCAAGAAAACCGT
>JAEMTW010000077.1:0-213 GCA_016462095.1 Thermoleophilia bacterium | reverse complement strand
GTCTGGGACCACGAAGGTCTCGTGACACGCCTCGTGGCGGTTAGCGGGTGCGAAAGCGTCTCGCACGCCCATGCGCCGCACGTGCCAGACGAGCACGCCCTGAGGCGCATGATTGGTGTCGCAGCGCAGGCGCGCGATCCGCTTCACAGCACGGCGGTGCTGGAGTCGCTCGGTTTTCAGCATCAGGGCGGCGCGTGGCGCACAGGTGACGAG
>JAEMTW010000076.1 GCA_016462095.1 Thermoleophilia bacterium | reverse complement strand
GGGAGCAGCGCAGCAAACGGTGCTTGCACCAGAATCGGCTTGGGAAGCGCCAAGACGAGTTGGGCGGCGCGGTGTGTTCCCTTCGTGGTCTGCACCGAAACGCCGTGTTCGTCGATTGCGATCTCGAGCACGGGCTCACTCAGGCGAATGCGGTCGCCAAGGATGGTGGCGAGTGCGCGCGTTGGTGCGTCGCTGCCGGTACCAACACGTGGCGAGTCCACTTGCTCGGGCGCCGAGGCGAGGTGCAGCAGGTGCCAGGCTGCCAACTCCGTCGCGGGAGCGCCACTCGTGCATTCGATACGAGCACGAAACGCGATCTTGACGCCCTCAGGCTGGTCGAGTCGCTCGATTGCGTCGGCGACCGAGATGTCGTACGCCTCGTCGCCGAGTTCGGCGAACAGCGCGCGCAGCGCGGCACGGCCGGTAGCCAGTTCGTCATCCGAGACGGGTGGTCCGCCGACGGGACGACGATCGTGATAACTCATGCCTGTTCGTGCCAGTGGGATGCCGAGGCGAGCACAGAGGGAGACCATCTCGATCTGTACATCCTCGACCCACTCCGCACCGCGTTCGATGATCGTGCCGTCGGGCAGGTGGTCGGTCCAAGCACGACCACCCACGCGGTCGCGGGCCTCGAGCACCGTGACGTCCCAGCCAGCGTTGGTGAGTGCCTCGGCGGCGATCAGCCCAGAGAACCCGGCGCCGACGACAATTACGGAGTTAGGTTCCATACGCTTCACGATATCCTGACCCCACGGTCAGGCGCAAGGGTGCGCGCAGAATCACGACGCACCAATGCTCACGTTTGAGCGACGACATACGGCGGCACCCCAAGCGGCTCGTCGTCGGGGAATCAGTCCACGACACGGACACGAGATTCGCATTGCTGAGCGAAAGTGGAACAAGTCCCACTGTGCACTCCGGACATGATGGGCCCGGGCCCATCATGTCCGCAAGGCCTCAAACTGGATTGCGCGCCGTCTGTGCAACTCCGTCACAGAGCCGTGTAGTTTCGTGCCGTGGCTCGCTGCTGATCCAGGCGTTGGCGCCGTCATACTCTCCCCATGGAGCAGCCGACCGTGATTGACCACTCGCACTTCGAGGCTGTCGAGATGCGCGTTGGCTGCGTGCTCGCAGTGCGTGCCTTTCCCGAAGCGCGCAAGCCGGCCTGGCAGATCCAGGTCGACTTTGGCCCGGCGCTCGGGCAGAGGTGGACAAGCGCGCAGGTGACGAACTACACGGAAGCGGAACTGGTCGGGCGCCGCGTTGTCGGCGTGATCAATCTTGGAACGCGACGCATTGCCGGATTTGAGAGCGAGTTTCTCTTGCTCGGGGCAGTCCAGCCGGACGGTAGTGTCGTGTTGCTTGATGTCGACTCGAGTGCAGAACTCGGCTCCCTGATTGCCTAACGGCTGAGCAGATAGACGGCGCCTGCGGCAAGCAGGTTGCCAGCACGCTGCGTGATGGCACCCTCACGGGCACCACCCTCATTGATCAAGATCCGCTCTTCCACGGTGAACCCCTCAGCATGGGCAAGCGCCTCGAAATCCTTGATCGAGCAGAGGCGAATGTTCGGCGTCTCGTACCAGGTGTACGGCAGCAGCGGCGAGACCGGCATGCGGCCGCTGGCGGCAAGCTGTGCACGTAGACGCCAGTGCGCAAAGTTGGGAAACGAGATGATGCTCTTGCGCCCCACGCGGTTCATCTCGCGCAGCACCAGCGCGGGGTGGTGAACAGCCTGAAGCGTCAGCGACATGATCACGATGTCGAACGAATCGTCCTCGAGATCATCGAGTCCTTTATCGATGTCGTCCTGCAAAACCGGCACGCCACGCTGAAGGCAGGCGAGCACGCCCTCATCAGAGATCTCAACACCGAGCCCATCCGCACCGCGTCGAATCAACTCGTCCAGCAACGAGCCATCGCCGCAGCCAAGGTCCAGCACGCGAGCGCCGGAGGGCACGAGCGACGCGATGACGTCATGATCGGCGCGCATCAGACCGTCTCCGCCAATGCGTGGTCGAGGTAGGCCG
Source organism: Thermoleophilia bacterium (assembly GCA_016462095.1). GTDB lineage: Bacteria > Actinomycetota > Thermoleophilia > Gaiellales > F1-60-MAGs149 > F1-60-MAGs149. The sequence continues at coordinate 6,005 of JAEMTW010000076.1, read as the reverse complement.
AAACCGTCTTGTGGTACTCCGGTACGTCGAGCAGAAACGAGTCGTGGCCATGCGGAGACGAGATCTCGCGGAAGGTGACTGGCACGCGATGCGCCGTCAGGGTGCGCACGATGCCACGCGAATGCGACGTGTCGAAGCGCCAGTCGGTGTCGAACGACAGCACGAGAAACTTCGTCTTAACCTTGGCCAGCTGCGACCGTACGAGTTCGGCGTCTGCGAACAGGTCGAAGTAGTCCATCACGCGAGTCAGATAGAGATACGAATTGGCATCGAAACGGTCGAGGAAGACCTTGCCTTGATGTTGAAGGTACGACTCGACCTGGAAGTCGACGCCGAGATCGAAGCGAGGCTCCTCGCGATCCTGGATCCGACGTCCAAACTTCTGACGCATCGACTCTTCTGAGAGGTAGGTGATGTGCGCCATCATGCGCGCCACGGAGAGACCATGGTCTGGTCCTTTGCCGGTCGCGTAGTAATTGCCATCAGCAAAATCGGGGTCGTTCATGATCGCGGCTCGTGCCACCGCGCTGAACGCGATGTTCTGTGCCGACAGTCGTGCTGTGGCGCAGACGGCGATGCCGTGTCCGACCTCGTCGGGGTAGTCGAGCGCCCACTGCAGCACCTGCATGCCACCGAGCGATCCACCAACGGCAGCCAAGATCTGAGTGATGCCGAGGTGAGCCAAAAGTGCACGCTGTACCTTGACGAGATCCGAGACCGTGAAGAGTGGAAACTGGAGTCCGTACGGCGTGCCGGTCGCGGGGTTGATGCTCGATGGGCCCGTCGTTCCCTGACAGCCTCCCAGCAGGTTCGAGCTGACCACGAAGAGGCGATCGGTATCGACGGGCTTACCGGGGCCAATCAAGGTGTCCCACCAGCCAGGGTGCGTGGGATCGCCGTGGTGACCGGCGGCGTTGGCGTCGCCCGTCAGGGCATGGCAGATCACAACGACGTTGTTGTCGCTTGCCGTTCGCTCGCCATACGTCTCATACGCCACCTCGACGGGCGCAAGGGTCTCGCCCGAGTCGAGCACGAGCGGGTTGTCCTCCGTAAAGAGGACAACCCGCTTCGTCTCAACCAGTCCGAGGGAGCGTGCTGGTGTGCCGCTCGCTCCCATCGGGATTACGCCGTGGCCTTCGCGAGCGCCTGATCGATGTCCGCGAGAATGTCACCGATGTTCTCGATGCCAACCGACAGGCGCACCGTGTCCTGACCAACGCCTGCTGCCTCGAGCTCCTCGTCGTTGAGCTGCGAGTGCGTCGTCGAGGCGTTGTGGATCGCCAACGAGCGCGCATCGCCGATGTTGGCGAGGTGCGTAAACAGATCGAGGCCCTCGATGAACGTCTTGCCTGCTTCACGGCCGCCATCAATGCCGAACGTGACGATGCCACCAAAGCCGACACCCTTGTTGAGGATGCGCTTGGCCGTCTCGTGGTACTTGTCGTCCTCGAGGCCGGAGTAGTTGACCCAGGTGACGCCAGCATGGTTCTTGAGGTGCTTAGCAACGGCAAGCGCGTTCTCGCTGTGACGCTCCATCCGCAGTGCCAACGTCTCGAGGCCCTGGAGGATCAGGAACGCGTTGAATGGCGACAGTGCAGCGCCGGTATTGCGAAGCATCACGGTGCGGACGCGGCCAATATACGCTGCTGGTCCGAGGGCGTCCGACCAGACCACGCCGTGGTACGACGGATCGGGCTTGGTCAATCCGGGGAAGCGCTCGGCATTGGCAACCCAGTCGAACTTGCCGGAGTCGACGACGACGCCGGCGATCGTGGTGCCGTGGCCGCCCATGTACTTGGTGGCCGAATGCACAGCAATGTCGGCACCGTGCTCGAAGATCTGCGTCAGCATCGGCGTGGCGACCGTGTTGTCGACGATCAGCGGCAGACCTTGCGCGTGCGCGGCGTCGGCCCAGGCCTTGATGTCGACGACGTTGAGGCGCGGGTTGCCGATCGTCTCGGCGAAGACCAGTCGGGTCTTGTCGTCCGTCAGTTCGGCGACCTTCTCCGGCGAGTCGGGGTCGACGAAGCGAACCTCGATGCCGTACTGCGGCAACGTGTGTGCGAACAGGTTGTAGGTTCCGCCGTAGAGCGTCGAGACGCTGATGATGTTGTCGCCGGCGCGGGCGATGTTGAGCACCGCGTACGTGACAGCGGCCTGACCCGAGGCGGTGGCGCAGGCTGCGATGCCGCCCTCAAGTGCGGCGACGCGCTGCTCGAGCACATCCCACGTTGGGTTCATGATGCGGGTGTAGATGTTGCCTGGCACGGCCAGCGCGAACAGGTCCGCAGCGTGCTGGGTGTCATTGAATTCGTAACTGGTCGTCTGGTAGATCGGAACGGCCACGGACTTCGTCGTGGGATCCGGGCTCTGGCCTGCGTGGAGGGCCAGTGTTGCGGGGTGGTGCTTGCTCATCGCGATGAACTCCTTGCCTGTCGGCGTCGCGTCCCGGGTGGGAGGTCTGCGGTTGGTTCCGTAGACCGGCGGCGCCGCGGTTTCGTTCGCGACGACGGCTCACCATCTTCCGCTTTTCCGTCGGGACTTGCCGGAATCGCGCTGGAAGAAGCACCTGACGGACGGTCGTCCCGGTTGCTGCCGCGTCAAAGGGCCAGATCCCTCGGCGGCTCGTGATGGATTGCAAGCAGCAGATTAGCATCTGGAGCGAGAAGGTCAAGTTTTGAGTGGGCCACAGACAGTCGACTACACGAAAGATGGGTTTAGCGTACGATGACCTTGCGGGCGTTCGGACAGAACGCTTGCAACGACGTATTTGATGAGGTGAATGGCATGTCCGAGCAAGGCACAATGGGCGTCAAGAGCGGTTTGGCCGAGATGTTGAAGGGTGGCGTCATCATGGACGTCGTCAATGCCGAGCAAGCCAAGATCGCCGAGGACGCCGGCGCGTGCGCCGTCATGGCACTCGAGCGCGTTCCTGCCGATATTCGTGCCGACGGTGGTGTCGCACGCATGTCCGATCCCGAGATGATCATTGGGATCCAGGAGGCCGTCTCGATTCCGGTGATGGCGAAAGCGCGCATTGGGCACTTCGTCGAAGCCCAGATCCTCCAGTCGCTGGAAGTGGACTACATCGACGAGTCAGAGGTGTTGACGCCTGCGGACGAGGCGCATCACATCGACAAAAGTAAATTCACGATTCCCTTCGTCTGTGGTGCCACCAACCTTGGCGAGGCGCTGCGTCGCATCGGTGAGGGTGCCGCGATGATCCGCTCGAAGGGCGAAGCCGGCACCGGCGACGTCGTCGAGGCGGTCCGCCATATCCGGGGTATCCTTGGCGAGATTAAGCGCCTGCACGGCATGGACCCGGACGAGGTGTACGCCCGCGCCAAAGAGTTGCATGCACCGCTCGATCTGGTCCAGTACTGCGCTCGCGAAGGTCGTCTCCCGGTTGTGTTGTTTACGGCGGGTGGCGTGGCAACGCCTGCCGATTGCGCCCTGATGATGCAGCTCGGCGCCGACGGTGTCTTCGTCGGGTCCGGCATCTTCAAGAGTGGCGATCCTGCCAAGCGCGCCCGCGCATGTGTTGAGGCAACGACGCACTTCCGCGACCCCGCCAAATTGGCCGAAGTGTCGAAGAATCTCGGCGAGGCGATGGTCGGTCGTAGCGCCAAGTCGATTCCTGAGGACGAGCTGTTCGCCGGACGTGGCTGGTAACACCCCGCGCGTTGGCGTGCTCGCCCTGCAAGGGGCGTTCCGCGAGCACGTGCAGGCGCTCGAGCGGCTGGGTACAACGGCAATTGAGGTGCGAACGCCCGCCGAGTTGGCGGGCCTCGATGGCCTGATGCTGCCGGGAGGCGAGTCGACCACGATGGACCTCTTGCTCGATTCGTCGGGTCTGCGCGAGCCAATCACCGCAGTGGTTGCCGACGGACTTCCGGTCTTCGGTACCTGCGCTGGATTGATCCTGCTCGCGACCGACCTCGAGGACGGCACGGAGGGCCAGCGTACGCTGCGCGCACTCGACGTGACAGCGCTCCGCAATGGCTACGGACGACAGGTCGCCTCATTCGAGGCCGCCGTCGAATTGACGGGAGATGACACGCCGATGGTCGGAATCTTCATTCGTGCGCCGCGCATCACGCGGGTCGGCGAAGGCGTCGAGGTGCTCGCCTCTATCGGCGATGAGCCCGTCGCTGTTCGCAGCGGCTCTATCATGGCGGCAACGTTCCATCCGGAGCTGGCGCACGACGACCGGCTCCACGCGCGTTTTCTCGAGCGCGTGACCACGCATTCGTAGGCGGGAGTAGAGGCATGTCCGGTCATTCCAAATGGTCCACCATCAAGCACAAGAAGGCCGCGACCGATAAGAAGCGTGGTCAGCAGTTCAGCAAACTCGCCCGCGCAATCATGGTTGCCGCGAAGGAGGGTGGTGGCGATCCCGATTCGAACGCCGCGCTCGCCAACGCCGTCGCGAAGGCGAAGTCGTACTCGTTGCCACGCGAAAACATTGAGCGCGCGATCCAGAAGGGTGCTGGTGGTGGCGAGGGCGAGAACTTCGAAACCGTCATCTATGAGGGCTTTGGTCCCGGTGGCGCTGCGTTCGTCGTCGAAGCGCTGACCGACAATCGCAATCGCACTGCTGCCAACGTGCGCAGCATCTTTACGAAGGCCGGCTCCGGACTCGGTGCTCCTGGCAGCGTGGCCTGGAAGTTCGATCGCAAGGGCGTGATAATTCTCGAGAACGTGGCCGATGAGGACGAGCTTCTGCTGGCCGCCGCGGATGCAGGCGCTGACGATTCGGAGGGCGAGGATGGGATCTTCCGCGTCACGACCGATCCGTCCGAGCTGTCGGTGGTTCGTATCGCTCTCGAGGCTGCTGGCTTCGAGGTGACGAGTGCCGAGTTGACGCTACTCCCCAAGCAGCTCGCCGAGATCGACGATGAAGGCAGTCGCAAGGTCCTGAAGATGGTCGATTCGCTCGAAGATGACGACGATGTCCAAGAGGTCTTCTTCGACGTCGAGATCACCGAAGCCGTGTTGGCCGAGCAGTAGGTCCAATTCTGCGATGGCGCCCCAGCCGCTGATCATCGACTGCGATCCTGGGATCGACGATGCGATCGCAATTCTGCTCGCCCTCGCGAGCCCCGAATTGGATGTGCTCGCAATTACCACTGTCGCCGGCAACGCGCCGCTCGCCAACACGACGGCGAACGGTCTGCGGGTGCTCGACCTGGTCGGCCGCTCGGACCTACTGCTGGCCGCGGGTGCGGAGCGGCCGCTCGTGCGAGTGCCGGGCGACGATTCGTCTGAGACACACGGCGAGACCGGACTGGATGGCTCGAACCTTCCGGCACCGTCACGAATGGCTGCGGGCGAACACGCCGTCGATCTGATTGCACGGCTGGCGTTGGAGCGCCCAGGTGAGGTGACGCTGGCGGCAGTCGGCCCACTGACGAATGTTGCCCTCCTTGCCGCCCTCCGACCAGATGCCTTTGCTGCGCTCCGGCGTATCGTCGTGATGGGTGGTGCGTCGAACGGCGGCAACATGTCGCCGTATGCAGAGTTCAACATCTGGTTCGACCCTGAGGCTGCCGAGCGTGTGCTGCAGGCCGGCCAGGACCTGACTCTCGTTGGGCTCGATGTGACGCGGCAGGCGATCCTGACGAGCGTTGACATCGATGCGCTTGAACAACTCCCGACGATCGGCCCGGCGGTAGCGGGAATGCTGCGTTTCTACATGCGCAAGCACGTCGACTGGTACGGCGAAGAGATCGTCTATCAGCACGATAGTCTCGCAATTGCACACCTGATCGACCCCACGATCCTCGGGCTCGTTCATTGCCACGTGGAAGTTGACACGGGTGTGGGACCAGCGCGCGGCTCGACGCTGGTCGATCGCCTCAGCGTCTTTGGTGGCGGCGCCAATGCCCACTGGGCAGAGAGCGTGGCTGCGGAGCGGTTTCGTGCGCTCCTCCTTGGGCGTCTGGGCGAGCTCGCCGCCCGCTTGAGCTAGCTGTTCAGCACATGAGCCTGTGAGACGGCTTCCG
>JAEMTW010000075.1:4965-8048 GCA_016462095.1 Thermoleophilia bacterium | reverse complement strand
TTACGCCCCCGACCGCGTCGACCAGTCCGACCAGTCCATTGAAGTCAATCACGACGACGTGGTCGAGCTGCAGCCCGGTGTACGCCGCTACAGCCTGGATTGCCAGCGCCGCACCACCACCAGCGTAGGCGGCGTTGATCTTGGTGTCACCGTAACCAGGGACAGCGACCCTCAAGTCGCGCGGGATCGCGAGCGTCGCCACCAGCTGTTGTTGTGGATCGAACCGGATCACCTGCAACGTGTCGGAATTGGCTTGATCATCGACGCCCATCACGAGAATCGCCGTCGGGTTCGACAGGATCGAAGCGGACGGCGAGAGCGCTGCTCGCGCCCGCGGATCGAGCCTGTCGTTGGCCTGCGAGATCGACGTGCGCACTGCCAAGAGTCCAAGCGTGAGCCACGCGAGCAAGAGCACCACAACGACGACGGTGATCGCAATCACCCAAAACTTGAGCGAGCGTGGCTGACGGCGGCGCGGTCTCCAACCAGGCCCCGAGCGCAGACGGAAACGTGGCGGGACGATCGGTGGTGGCGTGCCGGCAGCAGGCAACTCGATTGCGCCACGCCGTTCCGGCGCCGCGACGGAGGCAGCAGCAGCATCGCCGAATTCTTCCTTCGGCACGGCCTTGCCACCCTGATACTTCTTGTACGGTCGATCAGACATCAGTTCACAGGGTATTCCCTGATACGACCGCGTACCCTCCCCGTATGCCCGGACACCTCACCATCTGCCCGACACCGATCGGCAACCTCGACGATTTGACGCCGCGCGTGCGAGCCGCTTTCGCCGCCTGTGACCTCGTCGCCTGCGAAGACACGCGCCGCACCGGGCTGCTGTTGCACAACCTCGGGATCACGGTGCGCATGCTCTCGATCGAAGCCCACCGTGAGGACTCGCAGGTGCCAGAGCTGCTGCGGCGCTTGCAGGCAGGCGAGCATGTCTGCCTCGCGACCGATGCGGGCATGCCGCTCGTCTCGGACCCGGGTGGTGCCGTCGTGCGGGCCGCGATCGCCGCGGGGATCACTGTCGAGGTGTTGCCGGGTGCCGATGCTGTGACCACCGCGCTCGTCGCTTCGGGTCTGCCCACCGACCGCTTTGCCTTTATCGGCTTCCTGCCGCGTGGTGCCGCCGCGATCGGCAAGACCCTCGAGACCGCCGACGCCTGGGGCATCACCCTCGTTGCCTTCGAATCGCCCAATCGCCTACCGAGCACGCTCGCCATGTTGGCCGAGCGCACTCCTGAGCGACGTGTTGCTGTCTGCCGCGAGCTGACGAAGCTGCATGAGGAAATCGCACGTGGAACAGCAACCGAGCTCGCTGCACACTTTGCGGCTGCCCCTAAAGGCGAGGTCGTAATCGTGCTCGAGGCCGTGGTTGCCGCGACCGCAGAGACGACAGCGATCGAAGCGGCGCTGACAGAACTGCGCGAGCGAGGGCTGGGCGCAAAGGACGCAGCACGCCTCGTGGCTGGCCTGACCGGCAAGTCCGCACGCGACCTGTACCGTCCTTGAGGTTGATCAACTTCCTAATGGGGTCAGACCCTTTTAGGAAGTTAGAGGCCTCTACCTTGCTCAGTTGGTTGATCAACTTCCTAATGGGGTCAGACCCTTTTAGGAAGTTAGAGGCCGCTCGATTGCTTGGTTAGGTGATCCGACTTCCTAAAAGGGTCTGACCCCATTAGGAAGTTGATCGCCGTGTAGGTGCCGGGTCGATTGGGAGGCAGCGGATACCCTGTGGGCGTGCAGCCGACCTTTCTGACCACACCGATCTACTACGTCAATGCCCAGCCGCACCTTGGCCATGCCTATACGACGATCGCCGCTGATGTCTATGCGCGACACATGCGACAACGCGGCGAAGACGTCTTTTTCCTAACCGGCACGGATGAGCACGGCGACAAGAATGCGCGCGTGGCCGCAGAACTCGGGCTGACGCCACAGGCTTTCGTTGATCGCAACAGCGCCAACTTCCTACGCATGACCGAGGACGTCCGCGCGACGCAGGACTTCTTTATCCGCACGACCGACGAGGGCCACATGTCCTTCGTGCAGGATTTTTTGCAGACCCTGAAGGACAATGGTCACGTCTACGAGGGCACCTACGAAGGCCTCTATTGCACGGGCTGTGAGGCGTTCTACAAGGAGGAAGAGCTGAAGGACGAGCTCTGCCCCGATCACGGCACGAAGCCCGAGTGGCTGCAAGAGTCGAATTGGTTTTTTCGTCTCAGCGCGTTTCAAGAACCACTGCTCGCACACTACGACGCCAACCCGGATTTCGTCAGCCCGCAGTCGCGCTTCAATGAGGCCCGTGCCTTTATCGCAGGTGGCCTCGATGACGTCTCGCTCTCGCGCGCCTCGATCGACTGGGGTGTGCCGCTGCCGTGGGCGCCCGATCAGACCTGTTACGTCTGGTTCGATGCGCTGCTCAACTATGCCTCCGCACTCACCTATGCGCGACCGGGCGAGGATCTAACGGCGCGTTATTGGCCGCCGCGCTGGCAGCTGCTCGCCAAGGACATCCTCAAGTTCCACGCGGTGATCTGGCCCGCCATGCTGATGGGTGCCAACCGGGCCTTGCCTCAGCGACTGATGATCCACGGCTACTTGACCGTGCGCGATACGAAGATGTCTAAGTCGCTCGGCAACGTGCTCGATCCGTTCGCAGTGATCGAGCGCTATGGCGTCGACGCGCTGCGCTACTACCTACTGCGCGACGTCCGCTTTGGCAGCGACGGAGGCATCTCGTACGACGCGGTTCACGAGCGCTACCACGCAGAACTCGCTAACGACCTCGGCAACCTCGTCAATCGCGTGACCGCGATGATCGAGAAGTACCGCGACGGCATCGTGCCCAACGCGGCCTGCGAGGCGACAATCGCCACGGCAATCGAGACGGCCCGCGAGGCCGTCGCCACTCACATCCACGAGCTCGAGCTGACCGAGGCGCTCGATGCTGCCTGGCTCGTCGTTCGCGATCTCAACCGCTTCGTCGAGGAGCAGGCTCCCTGGACGCTCGCGAAAGATCCAGCACGCGCCGCCGAACTCGATGTCGTTCTTTACACCCTCGCTGACGGCACGCGCGC
>JAEMTW010000075.1:1259-4955 GCA_016462095.1 Thermoleophilia bacterium | reverse complement strand
GCTGGCGGCCGTGCTGCCCGACAGCGCGCCGCGCATCCTGACCGCACTCGGCGCTCCAGATGACGTTGCCGGGGAGCACGCCGCGCCAAACCTGCTGGCAGCCGGGGCGACAGTGGCTCCTGCTGGACCGCTGTTTCCGCGCATCGAGGAGCCACTTGGGGGCGATGTCGTCTGATCGACACCCACACCCATCTGACGAGTTGCCCCGACGCTGCGCTCGAGGTGATTGCGCGAGCCCGCGAAGTCGGCGTCCAGCAGATGGTCACGATCGGCTCCAACGCCGAGGAGATGGTTGCGGTGACGCCGCTGCTCGCCGAGCCCGGCATCTATACCACTGCGGGACTCCACCCCAACAGCGCAGATCAGTGGAACGACGAGCTCGAGGCGCAGATTCGCGAGCGCGCCCAGCACCCGCGCTGCGTCGCAATCGGCGAGACCGGCCTCGACTACTTTCGTGATCACGTCACCCCCGAGGCGCAGCTGGTCGCGTTTCGCCATCAGCTCGAGCTCGCCCGCGAGCTCGACAAGACGATCGTGATCCACTGCCGCGATGCCGACGACGACTGCTTTCGTCTGCTGGTCGCTGAGGGACCTACGCGGGTGATCCTGCACTGCTTCGCCGTGCCAGACCGACTCGACGAGGCGATTGCCAATGGCTGGTGGTGCTCGTTTGCCGGCAACGTCACCTACCCAAAGGCGACAGACCTGCTGCACGCTGCAGCACGCTGCCCCGCCGATCGGATCCTGCTCGAGACCGACGCTCCCTACCTGGCCCCTGCGCCGCACCGTGGCACACCGAACGAGCCAGCCTTCGTGATGGACACGCTCCGAGCCGTCGCTTCTGTGCGTGGTGTCGATGCCAACGAGCTTGCCGAGCAGGTGATGCGCAATGCCGCTGAGGCCTACGGTCTAGCGACATGACCCGCTTCGGGCAGAACTTCCTGCGCGATCCAAACCTCGCCCACGTGGCAGTCGATCGAGCAGGGGTGCTGGCCACCGACGTGGTGCTCGAAGTCGGCCCCGGCAAAGGGATTCTGACGACCGTGCTGGCCCAGACGGCAGCGACGGTGCAGGCCATTGAGATCGATCGCGAACTCGAACCACTGCTGGCACCCGTCTTGGCAGCACACCCCAACGTCCTGTTGACGTGGGGCGATGCGATGCGGATGCCGTTCGGCGAACTCGCACCCGCCCCCACGGCCTTCGTCGCGAACCTGCCCTACAACGTCGCCACGCCACTCGTCTTGCGCAGCATCCCCGAATTGCCCACCGTCGATCGCTGGTGCGTGATGGTCCAGCGAGAGATCGCCGACCGCATGTTCGCGCTTCCCTCGACGCCTGCCTACGGCGCCGTCAGCGTCCTGATGCGATTGGCCTGCGAACGCACCGATCTCCACCCCGTCGGCCGTGAGGTCTTCGATCCGGCGCCGCGCGTCGACTCGGCGCTGTTGGCGTTTCGGCGACGCTCGGACTGGGCCGAGCGAGCACCCGACTGGGAGCGCATCGTGCACCTCGTCCACGCGGGCTTTGCACACCGCCGCAAGACGCTCGCCAATGGCATCGCGATGGCGGGGATCGCTACCCGTCCGGAGACGGAGCAGGTGCTCACCGAGCTCGGACACGACACGCGAATTCGAGGCGAGGCGATTGAGCCTGAGGGTTGGCTCCCGCTCCTTGCCGCGTTGACGGCGGTGACAGCCACATGAGCACAGGCCCAACAATCGTCCGTGCCTGCGCCAAGATCAATCTCGTCCTGCGCGTCGGCCCCAAACGGCCTGACGGGTACCACGAACTCGTGACGCTGATCGCGCGTGTCGGCCTCGCCGACGTGCTCCTGATCGACACGGCCGCCCACACGACGGTGACCTGTCCGGGGCTGCCAGGGGGCGACACGCTGGTCACGCGTGCGCTCGAATTGCTCTGCCAGGCCGCGGGCTACGACGAGGGCTTCACCGTCCACATCGATAAGCGCATTCCACACGGTGCCGGCCTTGGTGGCGGTTCGGCCGATGCGGCCGCGGCACTGCGGTTCGCCAACGAGCTCCTCCCAACGCCGCTGATTCCGAGCGAGCTGACACGTATCGCCGGCCTGATCGGGTCCGATGTTCCTGCGCTCCTTCACGACGAGGCCACCTTGGCGCGTGGCCGTGGCGAACACGTCGAAGTGCTCGGAGAGTTGCCGCGCACCTACCTCGTGCTTGCCCATCCGGGCCGCCCGCTCGCCACGCGCGATGTCTACGCCGCCTACCGACCGGTCGACCGGCCACTGCCAAGCACAGTCGCTCTGCCGACAACGTTCGACGAGCTCGTCAACGTGGTCGAGAACGACCTCGCTGTACCGGCCGAACAGCTCGAACCGGCCTGCACGGCGTTGCGCGAGGAGCTGATCGCTGCCGGCGCGTTGGCGGCAAACGTGTCGGGTTCTGGCTCCGTCGTCTTCGGGATCTTCGCGACCGAGCAGGAGGCAGAGGCTGCCAGCGCGAATCTAGTCCACGCAAAATGGAACGTGACGAGTACTCTGGGGATCCGGTGAAGCGGATCGAAGTAGACCCCTCCGACGTTCGCGTCGTGCAAGCAGAGACGCGGTCCTACACGTCGTCACAGCCCACGGGTGGCGCACCTCTGCCATTTCTCCGCCGACACCGAGCCAAGATCGCACTCGCACTCGCGATCATCGAGCTATTCGCCCTTGGGTTTGGACCAGGCAATCTTCTCCAACAGTGGCTGCTGCTACTCGCCATTGCCTTCGGGGCCGTCTTTCTTCAGGTCGTGCTCGGCCGCTACCTGCCGTACAACCTGCGCCAGCTAACCTGGATCTTCGCGCTCACCCAAGCTTTCGTCGCGCTATTCCCGATTTTCCTTGGTGTTAGCGTCGTGATCATCGTGATCTTGCTCGTCTTTGCCGTCTTGGCTGGTCTCGCCCTCCTGCTCGGTGACAGGCGCTAATCCCGATGCGCCGACTTGCCGTCTTCGCGCTGGTGGCGTTTGCCTGCATGGGTTCGAGTGCAGTGGCCGGCAACTTGTCGGGCAAGACCGTCGTGATCGATCCAGGCCACAACGGCGGCAACACCACCCATCACGAGATCACGGGCAAGCAGGTTTGGGCCGGCACGCTCTGGAAGGACTGCGATGCCGATGGCGCCTCCACCGGCAACGGCTACAGCGAGGCTCAACACAACTGGGATGTTGCGCTCTTGCTCCGTTCGCTGCTGAGAGAGCAAGGAGCCCGCGTCGTCTTGACGCGCACGTCGAATACCGGCGCTGGACCGTGCATCACTCGGCGGGCCGCGATCGGGAACCAGCAGCGCGCCGACGCCGCAGTCTCGATCCATGCCGACGGTAGCCTCAATGCGAGCAACACCGGCTTCCACGTGATTCTCCCAGCCGACACCGGGCAATCGCAACGCATGCTCCGCGGCTCACAACGACTCGGCCTTGCGATCCGCAACGCACTGCGCGATCAGGGACCAACCTCGATCTCCAATTACATTGGTAGCGATGGTCTGATCACCCGCAGCGACCTCGGTGGCCTCAACCTCTCAAAGGTGCCCAAGGTCTTCACCGAGATCGGCAACATGCGCGCACCTCACGATGCAGCAGCGATGACGTCACCCGCCGGACGCCAACTTGAGGCGTCGGCGATTGCTGCGGGCATTACGAACTTCCTGACTTCGCGTCGCGGCTAGCCGTTCGCTT
>JAEMTW010000075.1:0-1249 GCA_016462095.1 Thermoleophilia bacterium | reverse complement strand
GTGGAAGCCGATGTCACAAAGGGGTCAGACCCGTTTGTGACATATCTCGTGGGTTCATGTGCACTGAGCAACACCATAGATGTCACAAAAGGGTCTGACCCCTTTGTGACATCGGCTTCCACTACGCCTCAGACGTGTTGCCACCCTTGACCGCGTCCATACCAAGCGCTAACTTACAACTACCGTTGTAAGTTAAGGATGTGCTGCCGTGCTGACGAACTCGATGCCCCGCTACGAGCCGCTCTCGGAGGACGCACTCGCCACGATCCATGCCGGCTGGGAGCGCCTCGGCCAAGAGGTTGGCGTCCAGTTCGACAATGAGCACGCGCTCGAGCTGTTTCGCGATGCCGGTCAGACCGTCGATGGCGACACCGTCCGCTTCGACCCAGACTTCTTGCTTGCACAGGCCGCACTCGCGCCGGCGACGTTCTCGATGCGAGCCCGTAACTCAGAGCGGGACCTTGTCATCGGCGGCGACTCGATGATCTTCTGTGCGGCCCAGGGTCCACCCTTCGTGCGGATTGGCGATCAGCGGCGTGAGGGCACCTACGACGATTTCAATAACCTGCTCCGCCTCGTCCAGATGACGGACACGCTCGACACTCCGGGCCGCAACGTCCTTGAGCCGAATGATCTGCCGCTCGACTCGCGCCACCTGCTGCGCGCGCTCTCGGCAATCCGACTGACCGACCGTGTCTGGGCCGGTGAGCCCTCGAGTGGCGAGGCTGCAGCTGATTGTCTCGCGATGGCCGAGCTCGTCTTTGGCAGCGAGGTTATGCACGGTGACGACCCCGTGCTGTTCGCCAACTGCAACGTCAACTCGCCACTCCGCTTCGACGCGCGCATGCTCGATGGCATCGTCAACTACGGCGCTGCCGGCCAGGCGATCATCATCACGCCGTTTCTCCTGATGGGCGCGATGGCGCCCGTCTCGGTGCCGGCCGCCCTCGTCCAACAGACGCTCGAGAGCCTGGCCGGCATTGCGCTGGTGCAGCTGATCCGGCCGGGGACGCCGTGTGTGATGGGCTCCTTCCTCTCCAGCACGGATATGAAGACAGGCTCCCCTGCCTTTGGTGGCCCCGAATCGGCCTTCGGTCTCTACGCGTCGGGCCAGATCGCCCGCGACCTCAAACTGCCCTGGCGCTCGGGTGGCGGTACGCTCACCTCGAGCCCTCTGCCGGATTATCAGGCGGGCTACGAGGCCATGAATACCCTACTGTCGGCCTTTCTCGCGGGTGCCAATGTCTGC
>JAEMTW010000074.1 GCA_016462095.1 Thermoleophilia bacterium | reverse complement strand
CCATTAACGATCTCGACGCTGCCGCCCTGCATGCGCTGCTGGCCGATGCCCGCGCCGCCAAAGCGGACCCGGCTGCATTGCATGGCTCCTTGACGGGTCGCACCGTGCTGATGCACTTCACGAAGGCCTCGACGCGCACGCGCATCTCGATCGAGACCGCCGTCGTACGCCTGGGTGGCCATCCGATCTTTACCCGCGGTGACGAACTCCAGCTCGGTCGCGGCGAGCCGATCTCCGACACCGCCCACGTGGTCTCGCGCATGTGCGATGCGATCGTGATCCGTACCTTCGCGCAGGCCGACGTGGAAGAGCTCGCGCGCCACGCCACGATCCCCGTCGTCAACGCGCTGACCGATGACCACCATCCACTGCAAGCGCTGGCCGACCTGATGACGATCGAGGAGCACCTCGGCGAGTTGCCGGGCAAGACGATCGCGTGGATCGGCGATGGCAACAACGTCTTCCATTCGCTTGCCCAGGCCGCTGCGCTGGCCGGCATGCACGTCCGCATCGCCACACCGGAGGGCTACGAAGCCGACCCCGAAATCGTGGGCGCCGCCGCCACAGTCGCACGCGCGCATGGTGGCTCACTGACCGAGCTACGCGACCCGGCAGAGGCCGTCGCGGGTGCCGATGTCGTCGTCACCGACGTCTTCGTTTCGATGGGTGAAGAGGCGCAGGCAGACGAGAAGTTTGCGGCCTTCGACGGCTACCAGGTCGATGCTGCACTGATGGCGCAGGCAGCGCCGACCGCGATCTTTATGCACTGCCTCCCCGCCCACCGTGGCGAGGAGGTCTCCGCCGAGGTGATCGACGGTCCGCAGTCGGTCGTCTGGGACGAGGCAGAGAACCGACTGCACACCAGCGTCGCCGTGCTGCGTTACCTGCTCGGCTGAGTCCTGCCCACCTCGCCGATTCGACGTCTACGCCGCGGCGGGCGTTTCGGTCTCGTCAGCGACAGGCCATGGCTCGACGAAGCGCGACGGATCAAGCGCGAGTGCCATCCCAATCTGGCTGGCGATCCCCGCCCCCATCCAGAGGGCGTGCACCTCGTCGGCGGTCATCGAACCATCCTCGACAGCCGGTCGCAATTCGACGGGGACGGGGGTGGATTCGACCTGCAGCAACTGGCGGTCGATGAAGGCATGGAGTGCGTCGCGCTGGATAGTAGGCATGGCTCCAGCCTCGCAGCCCGTGGCGCGCGGGCGAGCGACCGCGCGTGACACTCAACGCGCAGAGCTACGCGAGTGCAGCGCGCAGTGCGTCGGGGTCCGTGATGGGTGTGCGGCAGGCCATGCGCTCACAGACGTAGGCCGCCGGCGCACCGTCCACGAGGCCACGCCCACGCAGGAGACCAACCTCCTCACAACGAGGGTCGCTCGGATCGGCCACGACGACGATCTCCCACGGCGCGAAACGCTGGCCGACGACGTCGCGCAACGCCTGCGTCCGGGGGTCGTCAAGGGCGCCCACGATCGCAATCTCGCGTGGCACTGTCGTCGCCTGTTGCACCATCGCGAACAGCGACCCAAAGGCCTGCGGCGCGCGTTCGGAGATCGCACGAACCGCCGCGACGCTCGCGAGTGCGAGCTCCTCCCAGGCGTAGTTGCCATCGATGCGGCTAAGTCGCACGAGGCAGAGAGCAATCAGCGATGAGCCGCTCGGCGACGGCGTGTCCTCGACGCCCTTCGTGCGCGCCACGAGTTGCTCACCATCGTTCGCCGCCAGATAGAACCCGCCGCGCGCGGCATCGTGAAAGCGCTCGACAGCCGCGGCAGTCAGTCGCCGCGCCTCGAGCAGATACTCGAGGTTGCCCGTCGCCGCGTGCAGGCGCAGCAGCCCATCCGCCACAGCGCCATAGTCGTCGCTAAAGCCGCTCGCCGTAGCGGGCGTCCCACACCACGAACGCAGGAGCACGCCATCCGCGCGCATCAGGTGCTCCTTGACGAAGGCGGCAATCCGCTCGGCACGCGCCACGAAAGCCGGCTCGTTCAGCAGCCTCCCCGCATCCGCAAAGGCGGCAATCGCAAACCCGTTCCACGCAGCCAGCGCCTTGTCATCGCGACCCGGCTGCGGACGCAGATCGCGAGCGAGATGCATTTGAGCGCGCGCGCGGTCGAGGCGTTCCACGCCCTCTTCCTCGGAGATCCCCGCGCGCTCAGCCGCCTCGACGACCGGTGCCACGATGCTGAGCACCGTCGTGCCGTGCTCGAAGTTGCCTTCGTCCGTGATGTTCCAGACATCCTTGGCGATCGCTGCGTCGAGCGGATCGGTGACGACCTCATCGACCTGCGCCGGCGTCCAGACGAACGTCGTGCCCTCCACCCCCTCGGTGTCGGCGTCTTGCCCCGAGGCGAGGCCGCCCTCGGGGAGCGATAGTTCGCGATCCATGTAGGCGAGCGTGCTGCGCGCCACGTCGGCGTAGCGCTCGGAGTCTGATGCGAGGGCTGCGTGGGCATAGGCGCTCGCCAACAGCGCGTTGTCGTAGAGCATCTTCTCGAAGTGCGGCACGAGCCAATAGCCGTCAACGGCATAGCGATGGAAGCCGCCCGCGACCTGATCGTGAAGGCCACCATCGGCCATCCGTTCGAGCGTCAGGCGCGACATGTACTCCCCATCGCGACCCCGCCCACGATCATCACAGCCAAACAGAAACGGAAACAGCGTGCTCGGTGGAAACTTCGGTGCACCACCAAAGCCACCATGAACCTGATCGACAATCGTCGCCAACGTGCCGATCGCGCGATCGATCATCGCACCGCCCGGCGCATCGGCAAACTCGGGCTCCTCACTGGCATGGCGATCGGCAGTCGTCTGCAGCGCCGTCGTGATTCGTTCGGCCTGGCCCTCAACGTCGCCGCGGCGCTCGGTAAAGGTCTGCGCAACCGCCTCGAGGACCTGCGTAAACGCGGGCATGCCGGGCCGCGACTGCGGCGGAAAGTAGGTACCGCCGTAGAAGGGACGCCCGTCGGGCGTCAGCCAGACCGTCATCGGCCAGCCGCCATGGCCCGTCAGACCAACGACGGCCTCCATGAAGACCGCATCGACATCGGGTCGCTCCTCACGATCGACCTTGACGTTGACGTAGAGGCGGTTCATCACCGCGGCTGTCGCAGGGTCCTCGAACGACTCGTGCGCCATCACGTGACACCAGTGGCAGGAGGCATAGCCAACGCTCAGCAAGACCGGCACATCGCGCTCGCGCGCCTCGGCGAACGCCTCGTCGCCCCACGGCTGCCAGTCGACCGGATTGTCCATGTGCTGCCGCAGATACGGCGACGTCTCAGTGGCGAGGCGGTTGGGCATACCGTGATCTTCGCAGGCGCACGCGAATTAGGCGGGGGCCAGCGTGGTCAGGCCAGAACTCGTGCACGCCTCGGTCAGGCGATGGTCGTAGGTGACGACCGTCACCGCCTCCGTTACGGCGAGCGCCGTGGCGAGATGGATCGCGTCAAGCGACCTCAGGTTGGTGCCAAGCGCTGCCTGCGCAGCGATCGAAATGATCCCCCGCGAGATGTCGATCCGCCGAACCGTTGCGAGCAATTTTGCGGCCAACGCCGAGTCACGCTCTCCGCTACGAGCGAGCGCACGACCAACCTCGACGTCGAGGAGTGCCGACGAGATCAGACCATCCGGATGATCGGCGAAAAGTGTCCGAACAGCTCGACCATCTTCGGTCGCACTGATGGCCTTCACAAAGGCCGAGCTATCGACGTAGAGCATCATCCGTCGAACCGGCTTGGCTCATCAAAGTCGCGACGCTGATCGTCGAGCAGATCACTGAGCGATGGTTGTCCTGCGAGCGGAACGATCGGCTCGAAGTCCAACCAGATAGACGCTGGCTGGGTCGCTGGGCGCATTAGTCCCCGCTCGATCCAATCCTGTCGCCAGTCTTTGGCGTCCTCGGACAATGGACCGAGACGCGCGATCGGCTTGCCACGTTCGGTGACGGTAAACGACTCGCCCTGCTGGACGCGTTCGAGCCAGCGGCTGGCGTGCTGGCGTAACTCTCGGACACCGATCGATTCAGTCATGTGCTACATGGTAGCACGACGCACGGTTGGGGTGGCAGCCGTTAGGCCACCACCCCTCCCGACATCAGCCCTTGGGCTGCGGAACGATGCGAATGTACGGCTTAGGCTCTTTCCAACCCTCGGGCCAGATCTCCTTGGCCTGCTCATTGTTGACGGAGCCGGCGATGATCACGTCGCCGCCCTGCTGCCACTGTGCGGGCGTCGCAACCTTGTGCTTCGCGGTCAGCTGCAGCGAGTCGATCACACGCAGCACCTCGTCGAAGTTGCGGCCCGTCGTCATCGGATAGGCCAACACGAGCTTGATCTTCTTGTCCGGGCCAATCACAAAGACATTGCGGACGGTCTGATTGTCGGCCGGCGTGCGCTCCAACGGATCACCACTGACCTCGGCGGGGAGCATGTCGTACAGCTTCGAGACATTGAAGTCCGTATCGCCGATCATCGGAAAGTTCGGGCGCGTGCCCTGCGTCTCCTCGATGTCGTCCGCCCACTGCTCGTGGCGATCGACCGCATCGACGGAGAGGCCGATGATCTTGACGCCACGCTTCTGAAACTCACCGTTGATGCTGGCCATGTAGCCGAGCTCGGTCGTGCAGACCGGCGTGAAGTCCTTGGGGTGCGAGAAGAGGACGGCCCACGAATCACCAATCCAGTCGTGGAAGTCGATTGCGCCTTCCGTCGTCTGAGCAGTGAAGTTCGGAGCGGTGTCGTTGATACGAATGCTCATCTGGGAGTCTCCTTAGGGGTTCGAGCACCTCATCCGCGCGGTATGAGGATCACTTGTTTCACTTATTTGGTCGAGTTATAGCAGCGATGTGCGTCGCGCGTCAGCCGATCAGCCGACTTTACCCACTAGATACAGACGACGCCAACGCGCTCGGCGGCCGCACGCAGCTGCTGATCGCACGTTGCGAGCTCGAGGCCCATATCCACGGCGAGCAAGAGGTACGAAGCGTCGCAGGCGGACAGGCCCGTCCGGTACGCGACAGCGAGGAGCGCCCGCGTTTCCCGATGATCGGGCACGGCAGTAATCGAGCAGTCGACAATCGCGGCCAGCATCGCGTGGGCGGCTTCAAGAGAGAGGCGGTCGCGTCGCACCGCCTGCAGCAGTGCGTGAACCAGCTCACTGAACCAGATCGACGGCACATAGGCCGAGTCACTAGCCAGGCGATCGGCGACGGCACTGCCGACCGCACCCGACTCATCGTCGAAGGCAGCTTCGAGCGCAGCCGAGGCATCGAGCACGAATGGCACTAGAGCTTCTTCCCATCGTCAATCCACGACCGGATCTCCTCTGGCGTCGCCTGGACACCAAGTTCGCGCTTGAGTGCGCGGAGACGTTCCACCGCCGCGGCGCGTAGATCCGTCGTATCCGTAGCCGGCACGAGCCGAGCGACAGGCTTGCCATGGCGCGTGATCGTCACCTCCACGCCCGCCTCCACATCGGCGATCAGGCGGGACAGATGTGTCTTGGCTTCGTACACACTGATATCCATAGCGCAAATTCTAGTCAATTGTTGGTCATAATTTTGCGCAGAGACGACCC
This sequence comes from Thermoleophilia bacterium, assembly GCA_016462095.1. Classification (GTDB taxonomy): domain Bacteria; phylum Actinomycetota; class Thermoleophilia; order Gaiellales; family F1-60-MAGs149; genus F1-60-MAGs149. The sequence continues at coordinate 2,484 of JAEMTW010000074.1, read as the reverse complement.
TCGTCCACGCGGACTCGAACGTAGTCCACGCGTAAACTCACACCATGCAGCCCGCCGACCTTCTGATCGCACAGCTCGGCGCCGAGCCAGCCCGCGTCGTTCGCGCCTAGGGCTACAGGTCGGCAGTAACGCCGAGCGAATCGCGCGCCACGAGGTCCGCATAGCGACCGGCGTGAGCCATCAGCTCGAGATGCGTGCCGCGCTCGACGATCGCGCCATGGTCGAGCACGAGAATCTGATCGGCGTCGCGCACGGTCGACAGGCGATGGGCAATGGTGATCGTCGTGCGCCCCTCAGCCAACGCATCGAGCGCCTCTTGTACCTGGCGCTCCGTATCGACATCGAGGGCGCTGGTGGCCTCGTCCAAGACGAGAATTGGCGGGTTGCGTAGGACGGTGCGAGCAATCGCAATACGCTGTTTCTCGCCGCCCGAGAAGCGATAGCCGCGCTCGCCGACGACCGTCTCGTAGCCCTCAGGCAGACCCGCGATGTGATCGTGGATGCGCGCCGCGCGACAGGCATTCTCGATCTCCGCATCGGTCGCCTCGGGGTGCGCAAAGCGGAGATTCTCGCGCACCGTCGCATGGAAGAGATACGTCTCTTGGCTGACCACGCCAATCAAATCCGAGAGCGACGCAAACGCGACATCCTTGACGTCGACACCATCGATGCGAACGGCGCCACGCTCGGCGTCATACAGCCGCGCAACCAGGTAGCCAAGCGTCGTCTTGCCCGAACCCGTCTCTCCGACCAGAGCAGTGCGCGTGCCCGGTGCTGCGAGGAAGGTCGCGCCACTAATCGTCCACGTACCCTCGGGCTCATAGCGAAACCAGACGTCATCGAAGGAGACCTCGCCACGCACGTCCTCGCGACGCAACTCTTGCGAGCCGGAGTGCTCATCGATATCAACCTTGAGATCGAGGTACTCGAAGATGCGATCAAACAGGGCCAACGATGCCTGCACGTCGATCCCAACCGACAGCAGCGCACCAACGGGGAAAAAGATGCGCGTCTGGATCGTTGCGAAGGCGACGAGCGTACCGACACTGACCGCGCCAAACCCATTAGCAATCGACCAGCCACCGGCCCAATAAACCAGCGCCGGCAAAATCGCAAACGAGGCGCTGATCGTTGCCATCACCCAACGGCCCGCCATGCGCTGGCGCACCTCGAGCTCCGCGAGCTCGCGCGACTCCTCACGGAAACGCTCCGCAAGCTCGGGACCGCGACCCATCGTCTTGCCCAGCAAGACACCCGAGACGCTCAGCGACTCTTGCACGAGCGACGAAATATCGGCCAGCGTCTTCTGACGCTCGGTCGTCAACTTGCGGCGCTCCACACCGACGCGGCGCGTCAACAGGACGAAGAACGGCACGAGGATGACCGAGAGAATCGCCAGGCGCCAATCGAGCAGAAACATCGCGACGACCGCCGCCAAAACCGTCGTGACGTTTGAGACCACGGACGTCGCTGTGGAGGTGACCACGTCGTCGACGCCCCCAATGTCATTCGAGATCCGCGACTGCACCTCACCCGTGCGCGTGCGGGTAAAAAATGCGAGCGATTGGCGCTGCAGGTGCTCGTAGACGTCGGCCCGCAAATCGTGCATGACCTCCTGGCCGACGCGGTTCGACAGGTACGTCTGCGCGACGCCGAGAATGCCCACGATGATCGCGACCACGACCATGCCGCCCGCCAGCCAGGCCAGCAGCGTCGTGTTGTTCGTCGGGATTGCGTTGTCGATCACATCGCGCAGCAAGAACGCCGGCACCATGCCGAGGGCGCTGGACACCACGATCAGGCCGAGTACCAGCGTCAGCCGCGACTTCTCGGGGCCGAACAGGCGGAAGACGCGACGCACATTTGCGCGGCGAACCTCCGGGTCCTCCGGCCGCTTCGGCTTATCGCCGACATCGAACGTTCCGTGTCTTCCGCGTGCGCTCACAGTAAGAGGAACGGTAAACCCCGTCGAGATATGCCGCGACACAAGCCGCTACCCTCACCATGCGCGAAGCACAAGGCATGCAGTCGCCAACAACGATCACCAACACGGACTCCCGACAAGGACTCCTAGTCTTCCCCTGATGGCAAGCGACGACGCACACTCCGAGCACGATCACGACGAGGCGGTGAGTGACCTTGGTGCCACGCTGTACGGTGGCACGCCGGCACCGGCCGAGCATGTCCACGGGCCCGACTGCGACCACGGTCATGAACACGGTCATGAACACGGGACGACGGACCTGGATGTCGCCGAAGCCGAGCGCCTTGCCGACGAGCTCGCAGACGCGACCGCGCGCATGGCTAGCGAACTTGGCTGGGCGATTGCTCCGTTTCGGGAGCGCGCGCAGTACCTGCTCGCTGGCGCCCCGGTCGCTGTGGTGTTCGAGCGCGCCTCCGACATTGAGTCCAACCCGAAGCACCGCTCTGGACAATTGGCGCCAGAGCTGCTGCCCTTCCTCGTCGATGCCACCCTCCGCACCC